>SMXG01000049.1 GCA_004356775.1 Betaproteobacteria bacterium
CCTATCTTTATCTACGTGAGCATTAAATCGGCAGAAAGACCTGCGGTCAAAGAGTTTGTCGACTTCTATATGAAAAAGGGTCCTGCCCTTGTAAAAGAAGTTAAATACTTCCCGCTTCCGGCCAAAGTCTACACTCTTAACCTGGAGCACCTTAAGAAGAAGAAAATAGGAACAGTATATGGCGGTGAATCAAAAATGGGCCTCAAGATCGAGGATTTGATGAAACAGGAGCGTATCTGAATTTGGATCAAATAAACTAAATATCGTATGAAATGACTTCCGTTTTTCCAACTTAAGAAGCTGTGGACACAACGGTGTAACAAGATGTAAGCACCATAGCTTAAATATTTAGTTTTCATGGCCGGTTCTTTTATTTGATTCGAAATCCTCCCCTCTATATCCTGAGAAGGTCTACTCAGCATACGGACCAAGTTTTTTATGTCCATCCACAATTCTACTATTGAACGTCCGTTCTCGGCACTATCTGAACATTCGCCAAAGTACCCGAATTAATCTTGTCGGATGAGACGGCGAGAATCGAACCTATGCCTGCTAATACCTTGCCAATCATAATATTAGCTAATAAATATCTGCTCCGATCTCTTAGAAATACCCTAAATACTACCCCCAGCGTAACAAGATGTTATTGGATTCCTTTGAAAACTTCGTGTGACCATTCGTTCTGGCATAAAGCAGACAGTCACAAATGACTACTCTCGACCCTATACGGACATTCACCTATCAGCACTATTGGTAATTATTCTAATAAAAATTCTTTTGTACTCTCTCAACTTACATGCTCGATGCATTCTCTGTTTCCTGCAGTCCTTTTAGACTGTCACCACAATTTTGCCCTTTTGTTGGTTGGATTCCAAATACTGGTGAGCACTCACTATGGCCTCCAGCGGAAAGGTGCGATCAATGATAGGTTTCAGTGCGCCGGATTGGAGCCTATCATAGATATACCGTTTGCTGCGGGCAAGCTTCTCGGCATCTTTTACAATTTCAAACAGGGTATAACCCCGTATCATTAAGCCCTTCTTAAGTGATAAGAATAAAGGAAAGATTGTTGGCTCTCGAGACAACGCACCGTACTCAAAGATAGTTGCTCTTAAAGCTGCGGCATTAGCAAGTTTTTCCAGTACATGTCCCGCGATGGGATCAAAAATAAGGCTAGCGCCTCTACCAGATGTAACGGTCATTACTGATTCCGCCAAATCTTCTTCATCCGTAACGATAACGTGATCCGCTCCTACATCGAGGAGAAACTGTTTTTTCTCAACTCCGCGGGTAGTGGCAATCACTAAAGCCCCTACTGCCTTTGTGATCTGAATTGCCGCCAGCCCTACACTACTACTGGCTGCGGTGATCAATACAGTATTATCTTTTTTTAATTGACCGATTTCGATAAGGGCTCCGAAAGCGGTCAAGTATTGCATCCAGATTGCAGCTCCCTCGATTGTTGATAAATTATCGGGGTAGCGAGCCACAGCGCAGCCTGGAACAATGGCGCTCTCGCCGTAGACTCCATATCGTCCAATCGAAAAAGCGGGTATGGTGCTTACACGATCACCAATCTTGATGTCACTGATTCCTGATCCCACTGCATCAACCGTCCCAGCAGCTTCATAGCCAAGTCGTGATGGCAGTATAGGCTCTTCCAGATACTGCCCCTCTCTGAACATGACCTCGGCACGGTTGAGACCAATGGTCTCCACCTTCAAGCGAATTTCATCTTTGCCAGGTTCTGACAATGGTAGTTCCTCGATCCTGAGTACGTTAGCCCCTCCTATATTGTGAAAACGAACGATCTTTGGCATAGCGGTTCTCCTATCATCTATCGATCTTTATTATCTGTTAAGTAGCCCATGGGAACAAAACGAGGATGCCCTGCACTATCATACCGGGGAAATCACTTTTGCCGGTACGGTAAGCCGCACGGGGTGCGGCCAGAAGATGCATCTTAAACGTACTTCCAAAATTCCGCCCCTATACCCAAGCTGCCATGCCACCAGGTTCCTTAAGGGGTACTGAGCGGACTGCAGCCAATTTCTCCGCCACCAATTAAATAACTGTATAGGAATGTAACGCTAAGTGTATTTTCTTCTCTGTCATTACGGAGTAAAAATGCGCCAGTCTAATGCCATGAACTGACGCGTTTCGCGTCAGGATAAAAATGGAAAAAATGTATTCTATGGAACTAACTTTACGTAAACGTAAAGATTCGATGTCGCTGTGGGAATCACACTACAGGCTGTAACCCACACCACGTACCACTTAAACTTTACTTTTTTTCAAAGTAGCCACAAATGTACCAACAGATTCATTATGCATGAGTTTTTTAGAAATGTGACTTGTTGCCATTCTCACTAGATATTTATCTGTAAATATCCCAGCGTAATTAGATGACATTACACTTTCATCACTCAGTCATCAAGACGTGTTTGAGGAGTTATCATCGTCTTCTTACTTTACGCCACTCCCAGGGTGGTAACGGATCTGAATCTATCCACAGTCCACGCCGTTGCTCCTTGGCCTTATTCTCAGCTTCTGCGTAGGCTAGCCTGTCATCAACAGATTGATCGCGCTGATAGGCTTTGTAATGCCACGCCATGCCACGTCGGATTTGCTCCCGATTTACATCCATCCCATTAATCAGCACTTTGCCCAACTCCCGTCTGTAGCGATCGCGCTTGTCGGTTTTTACTATTACAGTTTTGCTGAAAACCATATCACTCAGACTTTGCTTTGAGCGGTTGCCGAAAGGTTGTTTTTTCTCTGGCGCGTCAATTCCAGACAAGCGAACCTTGTGCTGCACTTTGGACATATCTAAAACAGTCACTGTATCACCATCGGCAATCCTGACCACCTTTCCGGTAAAATCAGCCCATACGGTAAAAGACAAGGCCAACGCAAGGATGGTTCCAAAGATAGCTCGAAGGAAAAATATTAACATCTACAGCAAATTAATAATAATATTCCAACAACCATACTGGGACGATTTGTAGCTGATAATCGGGCCATGGCAGCGTCGTAGTGCATTATGCCGTGTATTTTGATATGCATGTGGACCAGTTTAGGAGACGAAACCAACATAAAAAACTTACTAAACTATGATGCATTTTACTTAAAAAATGATTTAATCTACGAAAACAATGAGTTCATTTTTTGTCTGAATATTGAACTAGGCTTTCTGGTGCTACAACTGCACATATGAACCATTGTGAAAACAACACACTGGATGCTGAACCTCTAGTATATTGTCATCATTAAGCCACTATTCTAAATGTCTGCCTTTGGTACAAAACAAACTTTTGTGATGATATCGAAGTGTATTGGTTTGAGTTTATTAGTGAACTTGGAAGGTAAATGGACTCGGCAGAATTGATGACTAATTATTGTTGGTAGAGTGTTCAGATATTCAAGATCTTCCATACTAGCGTCATCACTCATTTACTGATCCTTAAAAGAGATTCCTATAATCCATCTTTTCCATACCAAAATCATAACTCAAAGGATCTTATGTGACATGTGAGTTTTATGATAAAACTAGATTTAACCAACTCGAATGACAACTACGTTGTAACGTATCATATCGTCTTCATGAGTATAGCACATCCATGTGGAGCCACCTGCTTCCTCTTCAATGCGAACTTTTCTCTGTTCCTTCGTCATTTGTGGTAATTTATCTATAAAGTAACTCTCGCCAACATTATTGACTAGCATTCCATTTAATTGCATTTGTGAGTCAGCCATCTGAATAAGGCTTTTCGGCGGAGTAATGAACATTCTGTCCCACTCTTTCTTAAACATCAATGGCTCCATAAAGATCCAAATTTTTATACCAAAAATTAGCACATGATTAGCCTTCTTTCCCATATGTTCTCCATTTTTATAATTTTTTGGGTATAAAATAAAGAATGAAAATAAGAGGATTTCTCACCCTCTTTGTTTCTCTAGGTATGCCAGCTTAGTGCAGAGTAGATCAGGCAACCCTCTCTTCTCTTGTTTCATTTTCTCATATTAAGATTGCTTTGTTCCGAACAGGTAGCAGGTTACAGATGAACATCCACTATTGGCACAAAACGGACACTACTAGGCTACCAGTCTATATCAGCGTATATAGATGATAAAATGATGGTTATAAGGACACAAGACTAGCGATAGGTAGAGAGGTGGCATACCAAACAAGGCACTGCTTTCAAAGATGTAATTCGTTTCATTTATGAGGACATTGGCGCTCATTAAGCCTTTGTAACTTGGGAAAAGGAAAGCCCAATGGAGTGTTATAAGGTTGTGGCGCGTCTGATTCCAACGGAGACTGCTTTGAAAAGCGATACAATATTAAGGTAGAAATTGTACGGTTTCGCTACAATCTAAAAATGTGCCTGTGGCAACCATACACAGCCATCGAACACATCTAACAAAATATGATAAGTGCGGTTTCTCAGACATTTAAACGTAGCAGAACTAGAAACCAGAGCATATGAATGGGCGAAGGGGTTTAAGTAAGAGTCAGCCGCATAAGCCGCCGTCATTCTTGACCGGCCAGACACATGATGTCGCTACATAGAAGACTTTTTCACATGTACTCTTTACTAGGCAATCTACTGGACTTCTAAAACAAATGAAAAATAATTATGGGATATGTGACAAACAATTTGATGCCCGATGAACGTGTAATCCACGTTGGGAAGATTCATTGGTTTATTTTTGTTTCAGGAGCGCTGATGTTCGTAGCCGCTAGCGGTCTGTTCATGATGGATTCAGAGGGAGATATGACACAAATATTAGGAGTGATTCTTTTGGTATTAGCGATCACCGACCTTATAAAAGCCTTCATTTTTAAAATATCGACTGAACTCGCTATTACTTCAAAGAGAGTCATCGCAAAGGTTGGCTTTATTAGCCGCAGCACTGTTGAGCTTAGCCATAGAAAGATCGAAAGCTTCAATGTAGATCAGAGTATTTACGGGAGAATATTTGGTTTTGGGACGATTGTTGTTTGTGGTACGGGCGGTGGAAAAACACCCATCCCCAATATCGATGACCCATTGGAATTCAGGCGACAGGCAATGAAAGTTGCAGATGAAGCAGATATGCAAAAATGAATGAATTCTTATAAAAACATGCGGCTCTCATGTGTAGGACAAGAAAAAATTCACATGCATTTATGCATGCTACCTTAATGGACTTCTTTGGACGGAATAATAATACACTTGATTGATAGGCGAAGAGAATCGAACCCATGTCTGCTAATGCCTTACTAATTATACTGTTGAGTATATATTTGCAGGTTTGTTTTTTTAAAATACTTCCAAAAATACCCCCAGTGCTATTGGGCTTGATGTAGAAATATCTTAAGCAACTTTACCCCAACAAGGCGTCTAGATGTGCTGCAACACTGCGCCCCAGTGCAGATAGTGCATAGCCTCCTTCCAAAACGGACACAATTCTGCCTGACGCATGTTGTTCCGCAATTTCCTTGATCTTAGTCGTTACCCACGCGAAATCCGTTTCAAGTAGCCCCAGGCCGGCCATGTTGTCTTCAATATGAGCGTCAAAGCCAGCAGAAATAAAAATCAGCTCTGGCTTAAATGCTTCAAGTTTTGGCAACCAATGGGATGTTACGACCGCACGAAACTGTGAGCCCTCGGTACCCATCGGCAAAGCAACATTAATAATATGTTCAGATTCGACATCAGCACCACTATATGGGTAGAAGGGATGTTGAAATGTAGAACAGTACAAGACACCTAGGTTATTCTGAAAAATATCTTCGGTGCCGTTTCCATGATGGACATCGAAATCCATGATAGCAACCCTTTCAAGACAATGCTCATGCAAAGCATGGGCGGCGCCAACGGTAATATTGTTAAAAATACAGAATCCCATCGCCCGCTTCCGCTCAGCGTGGTGACCTGGCGGTCTTACGTTGCAAAACACCAACTTGCTCCGATCCGACATAACCAAGTCAACTCCGAGCACGACCGCACCAGCAGCCCGTAGTGCGGCTGCGAGAGAATAGGGATTCATCGTGGTGTCTTGATCCAACCTGACTATCCCCTTTTGTGGTGCCCTACTGAAGATTTGTTCGACGTACTTCGAATCATGAACCCGGCACAATTGCTCGCGAGTAGCAAGAGGGGCTTCATAACGCTGAAGCGCAACATCTAGGCCACTTGATAACAGCAGATCTTCGATGGCCTTCAAGCGTTCCGGGTTCTCAGGATGGCCGGGGCCCATCTCGTGCAGTATACAGTCTGGATGCGAAATAAATGCAATGCTCATAATGATGACCGATCGGCGGCGGGAATCACACTATAGGCTACAACCTC
>SMXG01000050.1 GCA_004356775.1 Betaproteobacteria bacterium
GTAATGCCAGGCGACAATGTTTCGGTAACGATGAGTTTAATTGCACCGATTGCAATGGAAGAGGGTTTGCGTTTTGCTATTCGTGAGGGTGGCAGGACCGTTGGTGCGGGTGTGGTGGCAAAGATTATTGAGTAACGATAGGGTAGGGATCAAGTCTAGGGGTTGAAGTTTTGTGTGCTCATACATTTAGTTTATCAGGGTCTCCAGACTTAAGGTCCTTATTAGTTCCTAGTCCATGAAGGTCAAGGAAATTACAGGCCAGTAGCTCAATTGGCAGAGCGTCGGTCTCCAAAACCGAAGGCTGGGGGTTCGATGCCCTCCTGGCCTGCCAAAACAAGGATTTTTGTGAAAAATGAGTTATGTGTTGCCGTGTATTTATGATGGATATTGAGTTTTAAATGTCACGAATACAAGAGATTATAACAGTTCCTCATGCAAGAAAACTGCAATTTATGTAAATCAGTTTCTGCATGACTTTTTCTAATTTATGAACATTACAGGGCGGAGTGGGATAGGGTGGATAAGATCAAACTCGGGTTCGCACTTCTGCTAATGGCGGCAGGTATTGCTGGTTTTTATTACCTGCGCGACAGCGCCATGGTGATTCGTGTGGTTTCAGTACTATTGGGCTTTCTTCTGGCTGTCACAGTGGCTTGGTTTACCATTCAAGGTAAGCAGTTTTATGCATTCAGTAGAGAGTCTTCAGAAGAAACTAGAAAAGTAGTATGGCCAAACAGAAAGGAAACGGTTCAGATGACTGGTATCGTGTTTTCCTTTGTTGTAGTGATGGCAATATTTTTATGGATGGTGGATGCTGGTTTGTTATTGTCAGTGAAGTACATGATGGGGAGCGGTGAGGGCGATGGATAAAAAATGGTTTGTAGTTCATGTCTACTCTGGCTTTGAGAAAAGCATACATCGTGCGTTACAAGATCGAATCAATCGCGCTGGAATGCAAGATAAATTTGGACAGATACTAGTTCCAGTAGAGGAAGTAGTTGAAATGAAGGGAGGCCAGAAAAACATCAGCGAACGAAAATTCTTCCCCGGGTATGTGTTGGTAGAGATGGAGATGACTGACGAAACATGGCACCTTGTTAATAACACTGCCAAGGTTACAGGTTTTATCGGTGGCTCAGCTATGAAGCCTACACCGATCAGCGAGAAAGAAATGCAGAATATCCTTAGGCAAATTCAAGAAGGGGTGGAGAAACCCAGGCCTAAGATACTTTTTGAGACTGGAGAGGCAGTACGGGTTAAGGAGGGTCCCTTTACAGATTTCCATGGTAATGTGGAAGATGTAAATTATGACAAAAGCAAGATTAGAGTATCAGTTTCTATTTTTGGTCGTCCTACCCCAGTGGAATTGGATTTTAGCCAGGTTGAGAAAGCCTGAAATATGAGATGGGCAGAGTTTATAGTTAGATTGAAACGGCTTGTTTATGTTGTGTGATGGTCATGTTGTTTTTTAATCCGTGTGCGCGTTTTAGGGTTCATATGCGCCTAACAGGAGAATTGTTGTGGCGAAGAAGATAGTCGGTTATATCAAGCTGCAAGTGCCAGCAGGCAAGGCAAATCCCAGTCCGCCTATTGGTCCCGCACTCGGCCAGCGCGGCTTAAACATTATGGAGTTCTGCAAAGAATTCAACGCCACTACCCAGAAAATGGAAGCTGGACTGCCGGTTCCAGTGGTGATTACTGCTTACACTGACAAGAGTTTCACGTTTATCATGAAAACTACGCCGGCAGCAGTATTGATTAAGAAAGCAGCAGGAATAACGAAAGGCAGTTCTAATCCACACAGTAACAAAGTAGGTAAATTGACTCGCGAGCAAGTAGAAGAAATTGCCAAGGTAAAAATGCCCGATTTGACTGCTGCTGATACCAATGCAGCAATTCGTACTATTGCTGGCAGTGCACGGAGCATGGGCATTGAGGTTGAGGGCTTATAACATGGCACACATATCTAAACGTTTTAAAGAGATTTCTGAAAAGGTGGATCACAGCAAGGTCTATTCTCTGTTGGATGCGCTTAAGATTATCAAGGAAACGGCTACGGCAAAATTTGATGAGTCAGTTGATATAGCCGTCAATCTGGGTATAGATACAAAAAAGTCAGATCAGACTGTACGTGGCGCGGTGGTGCTGCCTGCAGGTACGGGAAAGACTATGCGCGTAGCTGTATTTGCTCAAGGTGAAAAAGTCAAGGAAGCCCTTGCCGCTGGCGCTGACATTGTTGGGTTTGAAGACTTAGCAGAACAGATCAAATCGGGAAATATTAATTTTGACATAGTTATCGCCAGTCCTGATGCCATGCGTATTGTTGGTCAATTAGGACAGATACTTGGCCCGCGCGGCTTGATGCCCAATCCTAAAGTAGGCACTGTGACACTGGATGTTGTGGGCGCAGTTAAAAATGCTAAGGCAGGCCAGATTCAATATCGTGCAGACAAGGCTGGAATTGTTCAATGTACTATTGGTCGTGCATCGTTTAGTTTAGATGAGCTGAAACAGAACACGCTGGTGCTGGTGGAAGCACTTAATAAATCAAAGCCAGTCACATCCAAAGGTATTTATCTGAGAAAGATGACGGTATCCAGTACCATGGGTATTGGGGTACAGGTGGATCAGTCTAGTTTGACATTGTGATAATTTTATTAAATGGATTTGTAAGGCTTTGAGTTACTGGGTGGGAGTATTTGGTCAATCCGATCGCTTATCAAAAAGAACCGTTGGGATTTTTAGGTGCATGTGCAGTCAGCATGGCAGAACAGTGTTTTATCATGTTATCAAACAGTTACTTAAGAGTTTAATTGCAAGATGGGTATGAGAGGACTATTGAGTAGGTGTAGATGCTATCCACCTCTAATTTTTGATCTTCTATTATTTTTAGTGCCCAGCGTAGATGGTGTATCCGAAAAAAACAGGAGTAGGTTTATCTCCTGATTTAAGGACACCGGTTTGCGGTGTTGGGATGGGGTTGCGAGGTTGTACTCGACACCAGAACTCAATGCCAAATATAACTGATGGAGAATGTATCTTGAGTCTTAATCTTGAAGAGAAAAAAGCAGTAGTCGCAGAGGTCAGTGCTCAGGTAGAAAAAGCCAAGGCTATTATTGTTGCGGAGTATCGAGGCCTAGAGGTTGGGCGCATGACCCAGTTACATACAAAGGCACGCCAGTCAGGAGTCTATTTCCGTGTGCTAAAGAACTCCCTTGCACGACGTATAGTTGCAGATACGCCATTTGCAGAGCTTTCCAAACACCTGGTGGGCCCACTCGCCTATAGCATTGGAAGTGATCCGGTAGCGGCAGCGAAAGTGCTACATGAGTTTGCCAAGGGGAATGATAAGTTCGTAATTAAAGCTGGAGCAATGGCTAATTTAATGTTGTCCCATAAAGATATTGCGGATCTTGCTACTATGCCGGGTCGTGATGAGTTATTTTCGAAGCTGTTGGGTACAATGCAGGCGCCCATCGTTAAATTTATTAGAACACTTAGCGAAGTGCCAACAAAATTTACGCGTGGTCTCGTTTCTGTACGTGACCAAAAGCAAGTTATTTAATTTGGCTTCGGGTGCCTAAACTTAAAGACTTAAAACTGTGACCAAACTAAAAATTTATACTTATTAGGAGAAAATTATGGCTGTTGCCAAAGCAGAAATTCTAGATTTAATTTCCAATATGACCGTACTGGAGCTTTCACAGCTAATTAAGGAAATGGAGGAAAAATTCGGCGTCTCTGCATCTGTATCTGCATCTGCAGTTGCAGTAGTTGCTCCTGTTGAAGCTGCAGAAAAGGTGGAGGAGCAAACCGAGTTTTCTGTAATGCTATCTGCCGTAGGTGCAAGCAAGGTTAACGTGATCAAAATTGTGCGCACGGTTACTGGTCTGGGTTTAAGAGATTCTAAGGATTTGGTGGATGGTGCGCCCAAAGTAGTGAAAGAGGGGATTTCTAAAGCTGATGCGGAAGCCATTCAGAAGCAACTAACTGAAGCTGGCGCAACTTGTGAACTTAAGTAATTTGGTTGTTCAAAGAGTAGGACTAGCGGCACTAGATATGCTGCTAGCGTTGGCTTCTTAGCCGCATGATTTTTTGTATCACTGAATGTATAACACAATAGTCAGAAACATAAACTCTGTTTTCTACTTCCTCGGAGAAATTCTATGAGCTATTCGTTTACCGAGAAAAGGCGTATCCGTAAAAGTTTCGCCAAGCGTGCTAGTATTCTGCCAATTCCTTTTCTGGTCGCTAGTCAGCTTGAATCCTACGCAGCTTTCTTGCAAGAGCATGTCCCGGAAACCCAACGGGCAAATCAAGGGTTGCAAGCGGCGTTCAAGTCGATTTTCCCAATTGAGAGCCATTCTAAGAATGCTCGTCTTGACTTCGTCAGCTATGTACTTGGCGCTCCTCCATTCGACGTCAAGGAATGCCAGCAGCGTGGTCTCACCTATGCTGCTCCGTTACGTGCTAAAGCACGACTAACCATCATGGACAAAGAAGCTTCTAAGCCGACACCAAAGGAAATAAGAGAGCAGGTAGTTTACATGGGAGAAATTCCTCTGATGACCAACACCGGTTCGTTTGTTATTAACGGTACTGAGCGCGTGATTGTGTCACAATTGCATCGCTCACCTGGCGTATTTTTTGAGCATGACCGCGGTAAGACGCATTCGTCCGGAAAGTTATTGTTCTCTGCGCGAATCATTCCATATCGAGGTTCCTGGCTCGATTTTGAGTTTGATCACAAAGATTACCTCTATTTTCGTGTTGATCGTCGCCGTAAAATGCCGATTACCGTGCTGCTAAAAGCGATAGGTTATACATCAGAACAAATCCTTGCTGGATTCTTCGCATTTGATGTTTTTCATATTTCCAAAAAAGGTATCCAATTTGAACTGGTTCCAGAGCGCTTACGTGGTGATGTGGCTCGCATTGACATTGTTGCTAAAAGCGGAAAGGTTATCGTTCAGAAAGACAAGCGCATCACTGTCAAGCATGTTCATGAATTGCAGCAAGCAGGGATAGACAAACTTTTGGTGCCAGAAGATTTTCTATTGGGGCGAGCGCTGGGTCACAATGTGTTGGACAAGGAAACAGGCGAGATCATAGCACAGGCTAACGATGAAATTACGGAGGATCTTTTTGCTAAGTTGCGCGAAGCTAACATCGAAAAGTTTTCTACCATTTATACAAATGATATCGATCATGGTGCATACATATCACAGACTTTGAGAATAGATGAGACTGTTGATCAATTGACCGCCCAAGTAGCAATCTATCGCATGATGCGTCCTGGTGAACCCCCTACCGCGGATGCGGTCAAGGCACTATTTAATGGGTTGTTCTATGCACCACAACGCTATGACTTATCCGAGGTTGGACGGATGAAATTTAATCGTCGCGTTGGCAAGACTGAGTTGACTGGTTCCACTACTTTGTCGAACGAGGATATCATCTCAGTAATAATGATATTGGTAGAACTGCGTAATGGCCGTGGTGAAGTGGATGACATTGATCACCTTGGAAATCGCCGTGTGCGCTATGTCGGCGAATTAGCGGAAAACCAATTTCGTTCTGGACTTATTAGAGTTGAGCGAGCTGTGAAGGAGCGCTTGAGTCAGGCGGAATCTGATAATCTTATGCCGCACGACCTGATTAATGCTAAGCCAGTATCGGCGGCGGTACGTGAATTCTTCGGCTCTAGTCAGTTGTCTCAATTCATGGATCAGACTAATCCGCTTTCCGAGATCACTCATAAGCGACGTGTTTCTGCCTTAGGACCAGGTGGTTTAACGCGTGAGCGCGCAGGGTTTGAAGTGCGGGATGTGCACCCAACCCACTATGGGAGGGTATGTCCGATTGAAACGCCGGAAGGTCCGAATATCGGTCTTATTAATTCTCTTGCGCTATATGCTCGTACCAATAAATATGGTTTTTTGGAAACGCCCTACCGTAGGGTAAAAAACAAAAAAGTTACTGACGAGATTGATTATCTGTCAGCTATTGAAGAAGGTCAGTACGTGATTGCCCAAGCGAACGCGCAACTAGATCGCCATAACAAGTTTATAAAGGATATCGTTTCTTGCCGTCAAAATAATGAATTCACCATGGCAACACCGGATCGTATCGAATATATGGACGTAGCCCCGGCGCAGATCGTTTCAGTGGCAGCCTCACTAATTCCATTTCTAGAGCATGACGATGCTAATCGTGCTTTGATGGGTTCTAACATGCAACGACAGGCCGTACCTTGTCTACGTGCTGAAAAACCACTTGTTGGTACCGGAATTGAGCGTGTAGTGGCATTAGATTCTGGTACTGTGGTACTGGCAGGACGCGCAGGTATAGTAGATTATGTGGATGCGAGTCGTATTGTAGTGCGAGTGCATGATACCGAAACACGGGCTGGTGAAGTAGGCGTAGACATTTACAACCTGACTAAATACACCCGGTCTAATCAGAATACTAATATCAATCAGCGTCCTCTGGTGAAAGAGGGCGATGTGATTGCTCGTGGTGACGTAGTAGCAGATGGTGCCTCTACTGATATGGGTGAGCTTGCGTTGGGGCAGAATATGCTAGTCGCGTTCATGCCGTGGAATGGTTATAACTTCGAGGACTCAATTCTGATTTCTGAACACGTCGTTTCAGAAGATCGTTTCACATCAATTCATATTGAGGAACTTGTGTTGGTAAGCCGTGATACCAAGTTGGGAACTGAAGAGATTACCTGCGATATATCAAATCTATCGGAAGTTCAGCTCGGGCGCTTGGATAATTCCGGTATCATCTATATTGGCGCAGAGGTGGAGTCTGGCGACGTTCTGGTAGGCAAGGTTACCCCTAAGGGTGAGATTCAGCTGACGCCGGAAGAAAAACTATTACGCGCGATTTTTGGCGAAAAAGCTTCCGACGTAAAGGATACGTCGTTACGTGTGCCATCAGGTATTTCCGGTACAGTAATCGATGTACAGGTGTTCACTCGCGAAGGTATCGAGCGTGATAAACGTGCTCAGCAGGTTATTGATGATGAGCTAAAACGTTACAAGAAAGACCTGGCCGACCAGATGCGCATCGTAGAAGCTGATACGTATGAACGTATCGAACGTTTGCTCAAGAGTAAAGTGGCAACTGGCGGACCCAATAAACTCGCAAAAGGTACACGTATTACCAGGGAATATCTTGACAGCATCGAGCCACACTACTGGTTTGATATTCGTTTGTCCAATGAGGATGCGAGTGAACAGCTAGAACAGCTCAGGGAAGGTCTTGTTCAAAAACGTAAGGCATTTGATGCCTCTTTTGATGAAAAGAAAAAGAAACTTACCCAGGGCGATGAATTGCCGCCTGGTGTGCAGAAAATGGTGAAAGTCTATGTGGCAGTGAAGCGGCGACTGCAGCCCGGAGATAAAATGGCGGGACGCCACGGAAATAAGGGCGTAATTTCAAAAATTGTGCCAGTGGAAGACATGCCCTACATGGCTGATGGCACTCCTGTGGACATTGTATTAAATCCTTTAGGTGTTCCTTCGCGCATGAACGTTGGCCAGATACTGGAAACCCATCTTGGATGGGCAGCAAAAGGATTGGGTAAGAAGATTGGTAATATGCTTTGTGCCCAAAGCAAGACCTCTGAAATCAGGAAATTTATTAATAAGATTTACAACAGTAACGGCAAACAGGAGGATATTGCTTCATTCTCCGATATGGAAATCTTGGAATTAGCAAAAAATCTACAGGATGGCGTGCCTTTTGCTTCTCCCGTATTTGATGGTGCCTCAGAGCAAGAGATCAAAGACATGCTTGAGCTTGCTGGTTTACCACAATCTGGTCAGATTACGCTATATGATGGTAGAACTGGCGAGACTTTCGACCGCCCTGTCACAGTGGGCTACATGCACGTGTTGAAGCTACATCATCTAGTAGATGACAAGATGCATGCGCGTTCTACAGGCCCTTACAGTTTGGTAACTCAGCAGCCACTAGGTGGTAAGGCTCAGTTTGGTGGCCAACGATTTGGTGAGATGGAGGTTTGGGCATTGGAAGCCTATGGCGCTGCTTACACACTACAGGAAATGTTAACTGTCAAATCCGACGATGTAAACGGACGTACTAAGATATATGAGAGCATCGTCAAGGGTGACCACAAGATTGAAGCTGGTATGCCAGAATCATTCAACGTATTGGTAAAGGAAATCCGGTCGCTTGGGTTGGACATCGACTTGGATCGGCATTGACAAATTTTTTTAAAGGCACCGAGAGTTAATCGCTTAATTCTTTGTATTGTTGTACTTTATTGCCGAAGTTTTTTTGTATTGACCTCTGATTAACAGGAATGACAAATGAAAGCACTACTCGATTTATTCAAACAGGTTACGCATAAAGAAGAATTCGATTCGATCACGATTAGCCTTGCCTCTCCTGAAAAAATACGTTCCTGGTCTTACGGCGAGATTAAAAAGCCGGAAACTATCAACTACCGTACTTTTAAGCCGGAGCGAGACGGGTTATTCTGTGCTAAAATTTTTGGGCCAGTAAAGGATTACGAATGCTTGTGCGGAAAATACAAACGCTTGAAGCACCGCGGTGTGATCTGTGAGAAATGCGGTGTTGAAGTTACTTTGTCCAAGGTGCGGCGAGAGCGTATGGGGCACATTGAACTTGCTTCTCCGGTGGCGCACATCTGGTTTCTGAAGTCTCTACCGTCTCGCCTTGGGATGGTATTAGATATGACCCTACATGACATTGAACGAGTTCTTTATTTTGAAGCCTATGTAGTAACTGACCCTGGGATGACGTCACTCGCACGATGCCAGTTACTGACTGACGATGACTATCATGCCAAGATGGAGGAATATGGTGACGATTTTAGAGCTAGCATGGGAGCGGAGGGTATTCGCGAATTATTAAGTAACCTGAATATCAAAGTCGAAATTGATAACCTGCGACGCGATATGGCAGCTACTAGCTCAGATACCAAGATAAAGAAACTTTCAAAGCGCCTGAAGATATTAGAGGCATTCAGCAAGTCTGGTATCAAACCGGAGTGGATGGTGTTTACGGTGCTGCCGACATTGCCACCCGAATTGCGCCCGCTTGTTCCGCTAGACGGTGGGCGTTTTGCTACATCTGATCTTAATGACTTGTATCGTCGAGTCATTAACCGCAACAATCGTTTGAAGCGCTTGCTTGAGCTGAAGGCACCCGAAATAATTGTACGTAATGAAAA
>SMXG01000051.1 GCA_004356775.1 Betaproteobacteria bacterium
ATATCTATTCACAGGTAACATTCTGAACTTTTGAGGAAGAACAGCTATGCGCTTAAAACTAGTTGCGGGCAACTGGAAAATGCATGGTGGAATTGAGCGGAATCGAGATTTGCTAAGCATTGTTATTTCAGGAACGGCAGGGTTGCAAAAGACGGCCTGTGCAGTGTGTGTGCCTTATCCTTATTTATCTCAAGTGCAGTCACTGTTGAAAAATACCCATGTTTCTTGGGGTGCTCAGAATATTAGTCAGCATGATATGGGGGCGTACACTGGCGAGGTTTCAGCAGATATGCTGACTGATTTTTGCTGCTACTACGTGATTGTTGGCCACTCGGAACGGCGCACTTTGTACGGTGAAAATAGTCGTACGGTTTCCCTAAAGTTCAAGGTAGCGCAGGACGCTGGCTTAGTTCCTATTTTGTGTGTTGGCGAAACCTTGGAGCAGCGTGAGG
The DNA here is from genome assembly GCA_004356775.1 of Betaproteobacteria bacterium. Taxonomy (GTDB): domain Bacteria; phylum Pseudomonadota; class Gammaproteobacteria; order Burkholderiales; family Nitrosomonadaceae; genus BJGV01. The sequence continues at coordinate 453 of SMXG01000051.1, forward strand.
CTGGCTTTACCGAGCAAGTAGTAAGAGAGCAATTGGACGCGGTGATTGGACTAGTGGGAGTTGATGCGCTGGCTAGATCAGTGCTAGCCTATGAACCAATATGGGCTATCGGTACTGGTAAAACAGCTACACCTCAGCAAGCTCAGGATGTACATGTTTTTATCCGCAACATAGTTGCAAGTTACAATGTCAAGGTCGCCGCCGAGTTACGAATCCTTTATGGCGGTAGCGTGAAGGCAAGTAATGCTGCGGAGTTGTTTGCCATGCTAGATATTGATGGGGGATTGATCGGAGGTGCTTCATTGGTTGCTGAAGAATTCATTTCCATTTGCCTTGCAGCGCAGAATTGATTATTTTGGAGTAGACATTGGAAACATTCATTTGGGTTGTAAATGTGTTATCGGCCTTTAGCGTGGTTGTCTTGGTTTTACTACAACACGGTAAGGGAGCAGACATGGGCGCAGCTTTCGGTAGCGGCTCGTCCGGAAGCTTGTTTGGCGCTAGTGGTTCTGCAAATTTCTTGAGCAGAACAACAGGAGTTCTTGCGGCAGTATTTTTTATTTCCACGCTTGGGCTTACATATCTTTCGGCCCATAAAACAGAAAGTAAGGGTGTTATGGAGAAAGTGATACCAGCCCAATCGTCAGTTTCAGTAGAATCCCCCTCTGCTACTTCATCCCTAATTTCTGTGGACGGTGAGGCATCAAAGGCTGGGAAGATACCGCAATAATTCGGAGAAATAGGCCTCAATTAATTGACATAATACCATGTTCTAAAAAAGATTAATCTTTAAACTCGGATCTCAGGTTACGCCGCCGACGTGGTGAAATTGGTATACACGCCGTCTTGAGGGGGCGGTAGCGAAAGCTGTGCGAGTTCAAATCTCGCCGTCGGCACCATTGAAGATGGCGTTCCGTAAGGAACAGATGTAAATTAAGCGTGTCTAATATAATTAACTTCATTTCTGGTTACAAAATATGCTAGAAAATTATTTGTCAATTTTGTTGTTTATCTTTGTTGGTCTTGCGGTAGGTGTGGTACCAATGACACTTGGTTGGCTACTTGCCCCTAATCATCCTGACAGCGAGAAGCTCTCACCCTACGAGTGCGGTTTTGAAGCTTTTGAGGACGCACGTATGAAGTTCGATGTGCGCTATTATCTAGTTGCTATTTTGTTTATTCTCTTTGATCTAGAGATTGCGTTTCTATTTCCCTGGGCGATAGTACTAAACGAGATTGGCTTGTTTGGTTTTGTTGCAATGATGATATTTCTTAGTATTCTCATTGTGGGTTTCATTTACGAATGGATGAAGGGAGCATTGGAGTGGGACTAATGGTATGAGTATTGAAGGTGTACTTGAAAAAGGTTTTGTTACCACCAGCCTGGATAATGTCATTAATTGGGGGCGGACTGGTTCTATGTGGCCAATGACTTTCGGACTTGCTTGTTGCGCAGTAGAAATGATGCATGCTGGTGCATCACGTTATGACCTAGACCGTTTTGGTGTTGTGTTTCGTGCAAGCCCACGCCAATCAGATGTAATGATAGTTGCTGGTACTTTGTGTAACAAAATGGCGCCCGCATTGCGCAAGGTTTATGATCAGATGGCCGAACCGCGATGGGTAATTTCCATGGGATCTTGCGCCAACGGAGGTGGCTATTATCACTATTCCTACTCGGTGGTACGTGGTTGTGACCGTATCGTGCCAGTAGACATCTATGTACCAGGTTGCCCGCCGACGGCAGAAGCGCTGCTCTACGGGATTATTCAGCTGCAAAATAAAATCAAACGTACCAACACCATCGCTCGCTGAGGCAATATTATGTCGTTCTCTCGCATAGAAACACTCTCCCTTTGCGTGCAAAATGTGCTTGCCAATAAACTTGTAAGCACTAATAAGCAATTGGGTGAACTGACCATCGAGGTGGCTCCAATTGAGTTGTTGTGGGTAATGGAGACCTTGCGTGATAATTCTGAGCTAGGTTTTGAAATGCTCATTGACCTGTGTGGGGTCGACTATTTGTCCTATGGTGTTGAATCTATCACAGAGGGTGATCGTCAGGGCAAACGCTTCGCAGCTGTTTATCATTTACTTTCCATTAGTCATAACTACAGGTTACGGGTTAAGACATTTGCTACTAATGATGAATTTCCTGTACTGGATTCAGTTATCGGAATATGGCCGGCTGCAAACTGGTACGAGCGAGAGGCATTTGATCTTTATGGTATTATTTTTACTGGGCACCCGGATTTACGCCGCATTCTCACTGATTATGGTTTTATTGGCAACCCATTTCGCAAGGATTTTCCTTTAACTGGTAACGTAGAAATGCGCTATGACCCAGACCAAAAAAGGGTGATTTACCAGCCGGTCAGTATTGAGCCGCGTGAGATTACGCCGCGCGTAATCCGTGAAGAGGGTTATGGAGATAAGAAATGAGGTTCTTACTGTGGAGATCACTGAAGCATGACTGAGATACGTAACTACACTATGAATTTTGGTCCGCAGCATCCGGCGGCGCATGGGGTGTTGCGTCTAGTGCTGGAGCTAGATGGTGAAGTAGTACAACGTGCTGATCCCCATATTGGGTTGCTGCATCGTGCTACCGAGAAGTTGGTCGAAAATAAACCATATATTCAGTCGGTTCCCTACATGGATCGGCTGGATTACGTTTCGATGATGGTAAATGAACATGCCTATGTAATGGCCATCGAGAAATTACTTCGGCTTGAGGTGCCATTGCGCGCACAATACATTCGTGTGATGTTCGATGAGATCACTCGCATACTTAATCACCTCTTATGGTTAGGAGCACATGCGTTGGATATAGGTGCAATGACAGTGTTTCTCTATGCTTTCCGCGAGCGTGAAGACCTAATGGATTGTTACGAGGCAGTGTCTGGAGCGAGGATGCATGCGGCTTATTATCGTCCCGGCGGGGTCTATCGAGATTTACCAGATTCAATGCCGCAATACCAACCATCAAAAATTCACAACGAAAAAAAAACTAAATTGCTAAACGAGAACCGCCAAGGTTCGTTGTTAGACTTTATTGAGGATTTTACTGTTCGTTTCCCTACTTATGTGGATGAGTATGAAACTTTACTTACAGACAATCGTATTTGGAAGCAGCGTTTGGTTGGCATTGGTGTGGTTTCACCTGATCGTGCCATGGCACTAGGATTTACAGGACCGATGCTACGTGGTTCCGGCGTAGAATGGGATTTGCGCAAAAAGCAGCCATACGAAGTTTACGATCAGATTGATTTCGACATACCGGTAGGAGTCAACGGCGATTGCTATGATCGTTACCTAGTACGAATGGAAGAATTCCGTCAGTCCAATCGTATTATCAAACATTGTGTTGAGTGGCTACGCGGGAATCCCGGTCCAGTAATAACTGATAACCACAAAATTGCGCCACCTTCGCGTGTAGAAATAAAACAGAATATGGAAGAATTAATTCACCATTTCAAGCTTTTTACAGAAGGCTTCCATGTGCCGCCGGGTGAAGTTTATGCTGCGGTTGAACACCCTAAGGGTGAGTTTGGCATTTATCTTATATCGGATGGCGCAAATATGCCTTACCGTTTAAAAATACGTGCTTCAGGTTTCCCCCACCTGGCGGCGCTGGATGAAATGTCGCGTGGTCATATGATTGCCGACGTTGTGGCAATCATCGGTACACAGGACATCGTGTTTGGTGAAATAGATAGATAATAGTATGAATATAGACTGCCAATCGAGATGTTAAGCGCCTTATCACTGAAAAAAATAGATCACGAGATTGAGAAGTATCCCGTCGATCGGAAACAATCTGCGGTGATATCAGCGCTCGCTATTGCTCAGGATGAGAAGGGTTGGCTGGCCAACGAGACTATGGATTTTATTGCTCAATATTTAGGGATGCCGCCGATCGCAGTGTATGAGGTGGCGACTTTTTACAATATGTATAACTTGCAACCATCGGGAAAATACAAGCTCACCATTTGCACTAATCTACCTTGTGGCTTGTCCGGTGGGACCGATGCAGCGGTCCATTTAAAACGAAAACTAGGTATTGGTTTCAATCAGACTACGGCTGACGCAAAATTTAGCCTTAAGGAGGGTGAGTGCATGGGTGCGTGTGGCGATGCACCGGTGTTGTTGGTCAATAACAAACGTATGTGTAGCTTTATGTCTAACGAAAAGATTGATCAATTACTGGAGGAACTGAGTAAATGACCCAGCTAACCCAGATACTTCCACCTGGAATACTGCTTTCTGGGGTGAATCCGTCTGACCCAGATAACTGGCGGCTGGATCATTACGAACAGCGAGAGGGGTATGTCGCACTGAGAAAGATTCTGGCCGAAAAGATTCCACCAGATAAAATTATTGAGGAGGTGAAAAAATCAGCGTTACGTGGACGGGGCGGGGCAGGCTTTCCAACCGGATTGAAGTGGAGTTTCATGCCTAAACAGTATGAAGGTGACAAATACCTAGTATGTAATTCCGACGAGGGTGAGCCGGGCACCTTCAAGGATCGGGACATCATGCATCACAATCCGCATATTCTGATAGAGGGAATGGTCATTGGTGCCTACGCAATGGGTATCAGGACGGGCTACAATTACATTCATGGTGAAATCTGGGATACATACGAGCGCATGGAGGAGGCGATAGATGAAGCGCGTGCTGCAGGTTTATTGGGTAAGGGTATATTAGGCTCCGATTTCAGTTTCCAGCTTTATAATCATCATGGCTATGGGTCATATATCTGCGGTGAGGAAACTGCATTACTGGAGTCGCTTGAGGGTAAGAAAGGAATGCCGCGTTTCAAACCACCGTTTCCTGCCAGTTATGGTCTCTATGGCAAACCAACCACCATCAATAATACTGAGACGTTTGCTGCGGTGCCTTGGATCATCCGGAACAGTGGAGAGGAATACCTACGAATTGGCAAACCTAACAACGGTGGTACCAAGATTTTTTCGGTATCTGGCCATGTCAACAAACCGGGCAATTACGAAGTACCAATGGGTACACCCTTTGTGAAACTACTGGAAATGGCAGGTGGCATGCGCGGCGGAAGAAGGCTGAAAGGGTGTATTCCTGGCGGATCATCTATGCCGGTACTGCCTGGTGATATTATGATGCAGACTGATATGGATTTCGACTCGATTGCTAAGGCCGGATCTATGTTGGGCTCCGGTGCGGTCATCATTATGGATGACACCACTTGCATGGTGCGAGCGCTAGAACGGTTGGCGTACTTTTATTTCGAGGAATCCTGTGGTCAGTGCACACCGTGCCGCGAGGGTACTGGTTGGCTCTATCGTGTGATACATCGTATTGAAACCGGCAAGGGACGAATAGAAGATCTAGATCTTCTTAACAATGTTGCCGATAACATTGAAGGGCGCACGATCTGTGCACTGGGGGATGCGGCGGCGATGCCGGTGCGTGCCATGATAGAGCATTTTCGTGATGAGTTTGAATACCATATTGAACACAAGAAATGTATGGTGTAGTACACATGCTCACCGATAGAATGAAGCGAGTGAAGCGTGTCATTATTTGTTGTCAGTGGTTACAGGTAGTTAATCCAAGAATTTTTGACCAATGATAAATATTGAAATCGATGGTAAGCAGGTATCAGTACCCAAAGGTGGAACCGTCATGGATGGTGCCAGTCAGTTAGGTATATACATCCCATATTTCTGCTACCACAAGAAACTGTCTATTGTTGCTAACTGTCGCATGTGCCTAGTGCAGGTGGAGAAGGCACCCAAGCCCTTACCAGCTTGCGCTACATTTGTTATGGAAGGAATGAAGGTGTCCACACACAGTGAGCAGGCGATTACAGCACAGAAAGGAGTGATGGAGTTTCTGCTCATCAACCATCCGCTGGATTGTCCAATTTGTGACCAAGGAGGTGAATGTCAGTTGCAGGATCTGGCAGTAGGTTATGGGGAAAGCGCATCACGATATACAGAACCTAAACGCGTAGTGGTGAATAAAAATCTTGGTTCACTTATTTCCACCGATATGACTCGTTGCATCCATTGTACGCGTTGCGTACGTTTCGGCCAGGAAATTGCTGGCATCATGGAACTAGGCATGGCTGGTCGTGGGGAACATGCAGAAATCTTGTCGTTTATTGGCAGTACAGTGGATTCGGAGTTATCTGGCAACATGATTGATCTTTGTCCGGTAGGTGCACTTGTCAGTAAGCCGTTCCGATATTCTGCTCGTACTTGGGAACTATCGCGTAGAAAGTCTATAAGCCCGCATTGTGGTCTCGGTGCTAACCTAACAGTACAGGTGAAGCAGAATCGTGTAATGCGTGTATTACCGCGTGATAATGAAGAGGTCAACGAGTGCTGGTTATCGGACAAAGACCGTTTTTCCTACGAGGGACTTAATTCTGAAGACCGTCTGACCACACCTATGATGAAGCTCAGTGGACAATGGCAGGAGTGTGACTGGCAAACTGCGCTTGAGTTTATTGCTAACGGGCTGAAAGCGATAAAAGAAAAACACGGAGCACAGAGTATCGGTGCGTTGGCTTCTCCTCACAGTACCTTAGAAGAACTATATCTACTACAAAAACTTGTACGGGGTTTGGGTAGTGGGAATATAGATCATCGGTTACGCCAATCTGATTTCCGTGCGGATAGTCATTTGCAAGGTGCGCCCTGGTTAGGAATGAGTATTACCGACACTTCAGAACTAAAATCAGTGTTGGTCATAGGCAGCAATTTACGTAAGGACCACCCTCTCATCGCGCAGCGTTTCCGTCAGGCGGTGAAGCGAGGGGCAGAATTGAATCTGATAAACCCTGTGAATGATGATTTACTTATAGAAGTAGCTAATCAAGCCATCATTTCGCCTTCTAAAATGGTTGCGATGCTGGCACAAGTTTTGAAAGTTATAATTGAGTTAAAGGGAGTAAGAGTTCCTGATGCCGTGAAGTGTATGGTTGACGCAATTGACGTAATTGATACCGCACGTTTGATAGCAGTCAGTCTCATGAATAATAAGCCAGCTGCAGTTTTTCTCGGTAATTTGACGCAGCACCACCCGCAATATGCAGACATCCATGTATTAGCACAACATATTGCACAATTCTCGGAAGCAGGTTTCGGTGTGTTGGGCGAGGCTGCAAACAGTGTTGGTGCCTACCTAGCTGGGGCGGTGCCTGTGAGCAGTTCTTTGGGGTCATCATCAAACGCTGGATACAATGCCTCACAAATGTTAGGAATGAATGTAGATGCATCTAGTATTGAACCGTGTCGAGCTTACGTATTGTTGAATCTAGAGCCAGAGCTCGATGCTTATAATCCCCAAGATGCAATGAGGGCATTGAACGCAGCGGAATTGGTTGTCGTGATGAGTACTTACAAGATTAATGTTTCCACTGGTGTTGATTACGCTGACGTGATGCTTCCAATCTCTCCATTTACTGAAACTTCGGGCACTTTTATCAACACAGAAGGTCGTGCGCAAAGCTTTAATGGGGTAGTAACTCCATTAGGTGACACGCGCCCAGCATGGAAAATATTGAGAGTGTTAGGTAACCTGCTACAACTTGCGGGTTTTGATTTTGAAACATCCGAACAGGTGTATGCGGAGATTATTCCCCCCGGGAGTGATATCAGAAAGCATCTGGATAATAAGCTAAAGAACTTTACGGTAAGCGAATTTAGACAGAAAAATGACGGAATCCAGCGCATCGGAGAAGTGCCCATTTATCAGGCTGATCCCATTGTGCGCCGTGCTGAATCGTTGCAACTCACCCGTGACGCAAGTGTGCCAGTGGCATGGATGTCAGGTGTAATGCTGGAGAAACTAGGGGTGTGCGGGGGTGACGAAGTAGCACTAAAGCAAGGTGAGGGCGTAGTGCATTTGCAAGCAGCTTGTGATGACAAACTTCCGACCAACTGTGTTCGCTTAGCTTCTGCACATCCACTGACTGCAACGTTGGGAGATATGTTTGGTGAAATTATAGTAAAAAAATTGTGATGGGCAAGACCAAGATTCTTTGATGGTATACGCACAACAATTATTTGGACAGTTTTTTGGAACGGAGTGGGGGATGATGCTATTCTCACTTACCAAAAATTTGCTATTAATCTTCGCCATTGTGCTTCCATTGTTGCTTGGTGTGGCTTATCTTACATTAGCAGAGCGAAAGATTATCGCTTTCATGCAGATTCGTGTCGGACCTAATCGGGTAACTTTTTTCGGTATTCCTTGGTTAGCTGGATGGGGCCAACCTATTGCTGATGCGGTCAAGGCAATGATGAAAGAAATCATTGTTCCTAGTCGTGCCAACAAGTTTCTGTTTGTGCTGGCGCCAGTTCTGACCATCGCACCTGCACTAGCAGCGTGGGCGGTGGTGCCATTTTCAGCTGAAATGGTTCTAGCAGACATCAATGCTGGATTGCTATACATTTTAGCAATGACTTCTATGGGTGTTTATGGCGTTATCATTGCAGGCTGGGCATCCAACTCCAAGTATGCCTTTCTTGGTACGATGCGTACTGCCGCACAGCTTGTCTCGTACGAACTGGCAATGGGATTTGCGCTGGTATGCGTGCTAATGATGTCGCAGAGTCTAAATTTGGGTGATATCGTCAAAGGTCAGCAGGGCGGAAGTTTTATTAACTGGTATTTGATTCCATTGTTTCCCATGTTTCTAGTGTATTTCATTTCTGGTGTGGCAGAGACTAACCGCGCCCCATTTGATGTAGCTGAAGGGGAGTCGGAAATAGTTGCTGGCTACCATGTCGAATACTCCGGCATGGCTTTTACAGTATTTTACCTAGCAGAATACGCCAATATGATTTTGGTAGCGATCCTTGCCAGTATTATGTTTTTAGGCGGTTGGCTGCCACCGTTTAATATAGTGCCATTTACCTTGATTCCTGGTTTTATCTGGTTACTGTTAAAAATTGCGTTTCTGCTATTTTGTTTCCTCTGGTTTCGTGCAACTTTTCCACGTTATCGCTATGATCAGATCATGCGCCTGGGCTGGAAAGTATTCATACCCATAACGCTGGTATGGATTGTTTTGCTGGGCGGGGTGATGCAACTACCGTCGTCGATTTTGGGTGTGTTTCCACTCAATTTGTGGATTCATTGAGACAGGAGAGAGTGATGAATCGTATCAAGGATTTTTTCAGTACTTTTATGTTGTTTGAGCTGCTCAAAGGTATGATGCTTACCGGGAGATACTTATTTGCACGAAAAATTACGGTACATTTTCCTGAAGAAAAGACACCGCAATCGCCTCGCTTCCGCGGTTTACATGCATTGCGTCGATATCCTAATGGGGAAGAGCGTTGTATTGCTTGCAAGCTATGCGAAGCAGTATGTCCAGCACTGGCGATTACTATTGATTCTGAGCAACGTGACGATAGTACTCGTCGTACTACTCGTTATGATATCGATCTTACCAAATGTATATTCTGTGGTCTCTGTGAGGAATCCTGCCCGGTAGATGCTATTGTTGAGACTCGTATTCTCGAATATCACGGCGAGAAACGGGGCGATCTGATCTATACCAAAGACATGCTTCTGGCGGTGGGCGATAGGTATGAAGAACAGATAGCGAAGGATAGAGAAAAGGATGCGGGTTATCGGTGAATTGTTATTAAGTACATATGAGCTTTCCGGAGATAAGTTTTTATTTTTTTGCGACAGTACTTGTGCTTTCTGCGCTGGGTGTTATTACGTCTCGCAACCCGGTACATTCAGCGTTGCTTCTGGTTCTGGCATTTTTCACTTCTGCAGGACTATGGTTGATGCTAGGTGCGGAGTTTCTTGCAATTACGCTGGTGCTGGTGTACGTAGGAGCGGTAATGGTCCTATTCCTATTTGTAGTAATGATGTTGGACATCAATCTTGACAGTTTACGAGAAGGTTTTTGGAAATGGTTTCCATTTGGCGCATTCCTAGGACTAGTAATGGCCGCTGAAGTGTCGATGGTACTAATGAATAAGAGTTTTGGTGTAAATCAGTTGCCTGTGCCACCTCTGCATGCAGCTGATTACAGTAACACCAAGGAGTTGGGTCGTTTGATTTATACCGAATATGTCTATGCGTTTGAATTAGCGGCGGTGATCCTGCTGGTAGCGATGGTTGCTGCTATCGCTTTGACCTTGCGTCGTCGCTCAGGTAGGAAATTTCTAGACCCAGCTCAACAGGTGGCAGTGAAGCGGAAGGATCGAGTACGGATAGTTTCGATGCCGTCTGAGAAAAAAGAATAATAGTAATCTATAACCATGTTTTGTTGTTGTCCAAAAAAGGGGTGGTTCATTTGGTATCGTTGTCTCATTACCTAGTACTTGGTGCGATTTTGTTCGCCATCGGTATTGTCGGCATTTTTCTTAACAGGAAGAATGTGATTATTCTGTTGATGGCGATCGAACTGATGTTACTAGCGGTAAATATGAATTTTGTAGCGTTCTCGCATTATCTGCAGGATACATCGGGGCAAATTTTCGTATTTTTTATTCTTACCGTAGCAGCAGCAGAGTCTGCCATTGGCCTCGCGATATTGGTAGTGTTGTTTCGAAATTTACAAACCATCAATGTAGATGATCTAGATAAACTCAAGGGGTGAATTTCGGTTGGTTGAGGACTGGAAGAAAGCGTCCATAACTGAACACTGAATTCCATGATCGAAATGCAGAAACTTTATTTGCTGGTGCCGATGGCCCCGCTAGCTGGGGCGCTTATTGCTGGGTTGTTTGGTCGCCTGATTGGTACAACTTGGAGTCATCGCGTCACTATTGCATTGATGCTTGTATGTGTGGCCGCATCCATTGCCGTTTTCGTGGATGTTCTGAAGGGAAATGTCTACAACGGCAGCGTTTACACTTGGATGACTTCCGGTGCCACTCACTTCGAGATTGGTTTTTTAATTGACCGGCTCTCAGCCACAATGATGGTAGTGGTGAGCTTTGTGTCTCTTATGGTGCATATCTATACCATCGGATACATGCGTGAGGATCCTGGTTACCAGCGGTTTTTTAGCTATATCTCGCTTTTCACTTTCTCAATGCTGATGCTAGTGATGGCTAATAATTTCCTTCAGCTTTTCTTTGGTTGGGAGGCGGTGGGATTGGTTTCCTATCTATTGATCGGCTTCTGGTATACCCGCCCGACTGCGATCTATGCCAACTTGAAAGCTTTTTTAGTCAATCGTGTCGGAGATTTCGGTTTTCTTCTTGGCATTGGTTTAGTTTTAATGTATTTCGGGACACTGGATTATGCAACGGTATTTGCGCAAGCACCACAGATGGCAGCCCAGACAATTGAAATCATTCCAGGATTACCGTGGATGCTGATGTCGGCAATATGCATTTTTTTATTCATCGGTGCGATGGGCAAGTCCGCACAGTTTCCACTGCATGTATGGCTACCCGACTCGATGGAAGGGCCGACACCGATTTCAGCTTTGATTCATGCGGCAACAATGGTAACCGCAGGTATTTTCATGGTGGCACGTATGTCGCCATTGTTTGAACTATCTGATACGGCTCTATCAGTGATACTGGTGATTGGTGGCATTACTACGTTGTTTATGGCGCTGGTGGCGATTGTACAAAATGACATAAAACGTGTAGTGGCATATTCAACCCTATCACAATTAGGTTATATGACAGTGGCATTAGGAGCATCGGCTTATTCGGCGGCAATATTCCACCTCATGACACACGCATTCTTTAAGTCAGTGCTGTTCCTGGGAGCGGGTTCAGTGATCATTGCAATGCATCACGAGCAGGACATGCGAAAAATGGGAGGGCTTAAGAAATATATGCCCATTACTTACTGGACTATGTTTTTTGCTGCATTGGCAAATGTCGGAGTTCCTGGTTTCTCTGGGTTTTTCTCTAAGGACGCTATTATCGAGGCAGTACATTTTGCTGCCATCCCCGGTGCAAATTTCGCGTACTTATGCGTATTAATTACAGTGTTTGTTACGGCTTTTTACACGTTCCGCATGTTGTTCATGACCTTTCATGGCAGGCCACGCATGGATCATCACCCTAAGGAGCATTTACAGGAATCGCCATGGGTGATTACTTTGCCACTTATTGTTCTGGTAGTACCTGCTATTGGTGCAGGCTGGCTAATTGAATCAATGTTGTTTGGGGATTATTTCGGTAGCGCCATACAAACCGGATCGCAACATGAGGCAATTGCTAAAATGGCAACACAATTTCACGGTGTATGGGGAATGATGACCCATGCGTTTACCACTATGCCTTTCTGGTTTTTAGTGGGCGGAATTTTTACTGCTTGGTATTTTTATATGGTTAAGATCAATTTGCCGGAAAAAATAAAACAAATCTTCGGACCTCTTTATACCCTGCTCGAGCGTAAATACTATATTGACGAATTTTACTCCTGGTTTTTCGTTGGTGGCGCGCGTGCTCTGGGACGTGGTTTGTGGAAGTTTGGTGACGTAAAGATTATTGACGGATTTTTTGTTAATGGTACGGCGCGGGTGGTTGTGTGGACTGCCATGCTGGTGCGTCGCTTCCAGTCGGGCTATATCTATCACTACGCTTTTACCATGATCGTCGGCGTATTCGTATTGATGAGTTTGTGGTTATACCGGACATGACAGAACGAACGGCAAGGTGGAGAGCAATGTGTTTTTCCACCTTACAGCCTAACTACGTGTCAATAAATAAAACGGAATAAACATGTTGTTTGGTTTTCCTCTGTTAAGTTTGGTTATTTGGCTGCCAATTTTTATTGGTATTCTAGTGTTTGCCACCGGCGGTGACCACAATGCTCGATTGGCAAAGTGGCTGGCGCTGATGGGATCGGTATTGAGTTTACTAGTGGCAATCCCGCTATATACTCAGTTTGACCCAATCATGAGCGGCATGCAATTCGTTGAATATCATGCCTGGATCGAACGTTTTAACATTCATTATCACCTGGGCGTAGATGGTGTCGCTGTACCATTAATTCTACTTAACTGTTTTACTACACCGCTGGTAGTAATAGCCAGCTGGCAGGTAATAAGCAACCGGGTGTCCCAATATATGGGTGCGTTTCTTGTCATGTCTGGAATTGTCAACGGTGTATTTTCATCACTTGACGCAATTTTGTTTTTTGTATTCTGGGAGACATCGCTAATTCCTATGTTTCTTATCATTGGTATTTGGGGCGGTCCCAATCGTGTGTACGCGGCGATCAAGTTTTTTCTTTACACACTAATGGGTTCCTTGTTAATGCTAGTGGCATTTATTTATCTTTATAACGTTTCTGGTGGCAGCTTCTCGATACTTGATTATCACAAGCTGCCGTTGCCGTTTGTTCCGCAAATTCTGATATTCGTCGCTTTTTTAATGGCATTTGCAGTCAAGCTTCCAATGTGGCCGGTACATACTTGGCTACCAGATGCGCATGTAGAAGCGCCCACGGGCGGTTCAGTAGTATTGGCGGCCATATTGTTAAAACTGGGTGGTTACGGTTTTTTGCGGTTTTCCCTGCCAATTGTGCCAGATGCTAGTCAGTATCTTGCAGGCATGATGATAGGGTTGTCATTGATCGCGGTTGTATACATCGGACTAGTTGCACTGGTACAGACAGACATGAAGAAGCTCATCGCCTATTCATCAGTCTCGCATATGGGGTTCGTCACACTAGGATTCTTTTTGTTTAATGCATATGGAATCGAGGGAGCAATGGTACAAATCATTTCGCACGGTTTCATTTCCGGCGCGATGTTTCTTTGCGTGGGCGTAATGTACGATCGATTGCATTCTCGCCAGATTTCTGATTATGGTGGTGTAGCCAACAAAATGCCTATATTTGCCGCATTCTTTATGTTGTTTGCATTGGCGAATGCTGGATTACCGGGTACCAGCGGTTTTGTCGGAGAATTCATGGTAATCATGGCGGCAATTAAGGTAAATTTCTGGTATGCATTTTTTGCTGCTACCACGCTGGTTTTTGGTGCTGCCTATACTCTGTGGATGTACAAGAGAGTAGTGTTTGGTGTGGTAGCTAGTCCTGGTGTAGAAGGGTTGACGGATGTTACTGGGCGAGAGATTTTAATATTGACAATTTTAGCAACGGCGGTGCTATGGTTGGGAGTTTACCCACTGCCGTTGATGGAAATGATGCATACCACGGTTGATGGCCTGCTGGCACACATAGCGCACAGTAAATTATAACTGAAACAAGATACGATTCTTTTGCTCCGTTTAAGGAAGATAGATGAATTTTCTGCCGCCTAATTTAGCTCCTGCCTATCCAGAGATATTTCTTCTGATAATGGTGTGCGTATTGTTGCTGGTTGATCTCATGGTAGGAGAGAAGATGCGTTATGTCACTTATCTGTTGGCACAGATTGCGCTATTCGGTTGTGCCTTGATTACTTTTACTACTTCTGTTCCTGAGGTGGTCTACACTTTCTCCGGCATGTTTGTAGATGATGCTTTGGCAGACGTACTAAAGCTGATGGTGTATATAACAGTATCGATGTTTCTTGTGTATTCACATAAATATCTTGCCATGCGTGGCCTCTTCAGTGGTGAGTTTTTCAGCTTGGTTTTATTTGCTACGCTAGGAATGATGGTAATGATCTCGGCCAGTAATTTTCTGATCCTTTACTTGGGATTGGAACTCCTATCACTGTCACTCTACGCCATGGTAGCTTTGCGCCGTGATTCAGTAGTTGCTACTGAGGCGGCGATGAAATTCTTCATACTCGGGGCGTTATCTTCCGGTTTTCTGCTGTATGGTATGTCCTTAGTTTACGGTGTTACTGGCGCCCTGGATATTACTCGTGTTACTGAGGTAATTCAGAGTGGTGTTGTTGATTCTACCGTGCTTGTGGTGGGGCTAGTGTTTATTATTGCTGGCATTAGCTTCAAGTTGAGCGTAGCACCGTTTCACATGTGGGTCCCGGATGTCTATCAGGGCGCACCTACAGCGGTGGTGTTGTTTATTGGTTCGGCGCCTAAACTGGCAGCCTTTGGCTTCGTCATGCGTCTACTGGTAGAAGGAATGGGGGGAATGGTGGCCGATTGGCAGGGGATGCTCATCATTCTAACGATACTGTCAATGGCGGTTGGCAATCTCGCCGCTATTGCCCAAACAAATATTAAACGCATGCTGGCGTATTCTACTATCTCGCATATGGGTTTTATGTTGCTTGGCATTATTAGCGCAGATGGGAATGGCTATAGTTCCTCAATGTTTTATATTGTAGTTTACGTGATAATGACCCTAGGTACATTCGGTATGCTCATGTTGTTATCGCATGAGGAATTCGAGGCCGAGAGGCTTGACGACTTCAAAGGGCTTAACCGACGTAATCCTTGGTATGCGTTCATTACTTTGCTATTGATGTTCTCGCTGGCTGGTATTCCGCCCACGGTCGGGTTTTACGCTAAGCTGTCGGTGTTACAGGCAGTTCTCGGTGCAGGTTATATATGGTTGGCTGTGGTAGCGGTGTTGTTTTCACTAATTGGCGCGTTCTACTACTTGCGCATCGTCAAGCTAATGTATTTCGATGAGCCTGAAAGCGATGCCCCAATTTCACCGCATGGCGACGTTGAGTTGCTTATAAGCGTAAACGGTCTAGCAGTGATTGTTTTCGGTATTTTTCCCCAGACGCTAATGACACTGTGTGTTTATGCTATCCAGCGGCCAATATAAATACAAGCGATAGTTTTACCATCAAATAGTAAAGAAATAGAGCTTACGTATTTGTGGCCGATGATAAATTGTCCCGGCATTCTCACCGGAAACTGATTGAGACTTATCATGGATTGGCAATACATCTACAAGCTACTGGCTTGCTCCGCGTGTTTTTTGTAATTCAACAGCTTGAAATTTTCTGATTTGCCCCCATAATTTTACTGCATTTTATGAAGGAGAAAACCATGGAAGCCGCCGTTGCCAAAGAACATTTGAGTTTTCAGGCTGAAGTCAAACAGTTACTAAAACTAATGATTAAATCCTTGTACAGTAACAAGGAAATATTTTTGCGGGAATTAATTTCTAATGCATCTGATGCTGCTGACAAATTACGCTTTGAGGGGTTAACAGATGGCACGTTGTACGAATCTGATTTAGACGTAAAAATCCGCGTGAGCTATGATGCTAAGACACGTATCATCACTATTTCCGACAATGGCATCGGCATGTCGCGACAAGAGGTAATTGATAACATTGGCACCATTGCTAAGTCTGGTACCCGAGAATTCTTCAACTCGCTTACTGGTGATCAGACCAAGGATGCGCACTTGATTGGTGAGTTTGGAGTTGGTTTTTATTCAGCTTTCATTGTCGCTGACAAGGTGACGTTGATTACACGTCGAGCCGGATTGGCTTCAGAACATGGCATACGCTGGGAATCTGGTGGCGAAGGGGATTACACGATAGAGACGGTGGAGAAAACGGATCGCGGAACAGATGTTATTTTACATCTACGCGAAGGTGAGGATGATTTGCTCAATGGTTGGCGGATACGGTCTATCATTCGCAAATATTCCGATCACATCTCATTGCCTATCGTGATAAAAAAAGAGGAGTGGTCCAAGGAAAAGAACGAAAACATAATTACCGACGAAGACGAGACCATCAATCAGGCGAGCGCATTGTGGGCACGCCCAAAAAGCGAGATCACCTTAGATCAATATGAGGAATTCTATAAGCATGTGGCACATGATCATGAGCCCCCACTGGCCCATGTTCACACTAAAGTAGAGGGAAAACATGAATACACCCAATTACTTTATATCCCATCGCACGCACCGTTTGATCTGTTTGATAAGGAGCATCGCCATGGAATAAAGCTTTATGTGCGACGTATATTCATTATGGATGACGCAGAGCAGCTATTACCAAATTATCTGCGTTTTGTACGAGGTGTGATCGATTCAAATGATCTTCCGCTGAATGTTTCACGCGAGATATTACAGGAATCTAAAGACATCGAGTTAATACGTTCCGGTTCTGTGAAGAAAGTACTGGGATTGCTCGATGAGCTGGCCCAAAGTGAGAAAGACAATAACAAAGAGAAATACAAAATCTTCTGGAAGGAATTTGGACAGGTTCTTAAGGAGGGTATGGGAGAAGACTATGCTAACCGAGAACGCATTGCCAAGCTATTGCGCTTTGTTTCTACTCATACTAATGGTGATGAACAAATTGAGTCATTGAGTGATTACCTAGGGCGCATGAAAGAGGGGCAGGAGAAAATTTATTACGTTACTGCCGATAGTCTTAAGGCGGCCAGAAGTAGTCCACACTTGGAGGTTTTTCACAAGAAAGACATCGAAGTGATACTGTTGTTTGAGCGTGTGGACGAGTGGCTTGCGTCAAATCTGACAGAGTTCGAGGGTAAGTCACTACAGTCGATAGCAAAAGGTGATCTTGATCTAGGTAATCTTGAAAACGAGGAGGAGAAAAAGGAGAAAGAAAAAGAAACGAATGAATACAAAGATCTCACTGATAAAATTAAAGGTATTCTTGACGCACAGGTAAAGGATGTGCGTGTCACTTTGCGCTTGACTGAATCCCCGGCCTGTCTGGTAGCAGAGAGTCATGATATGGGTGGTAATTTGGAGCGCTTGTTGAAGTCAGCAGGGCAGAAAGTTAATCATTCTAAACCAATACTTGAAATTAACCCCCATCATCCAATGGTGCAAAGGTTGAAATACGAAGAGACGCGTTTTGCTGATTGGAGCTACATTTTGTTTGACCAGGCGTTGCTTGCTGAGGGTGGTCAATTGGAAGATCCGGCTGCGTTCGTCAAAAGACTTAATGAGTTGCTTCTGTTGACGGTCTAGAGTTAGGAACCTGCATCACTCACTGGAAGGGCATGGTACGCTGATGGTTCGGAATAATTCATAACAGCTAGAAATGAATCCTAAGAAAAAACACTGTTTCATCAATTTACATTAATAAACAGTTGAACTGTCAGTGCATTAT
Organism: Betaproteobacteria bacterium; assembly: GCA_004356775.1. Taxonomy (GTDB): domain Bacteria; phylum Pseudomonadota; class Gammaproteobacteria; order Burkholderiales; family Nitrosomonadaceae; genus BJGV01. The sequence continues at coordinate 18,414 of SMXG01000051.1, forward strand.
GCTGTAAAAGAAAGACGAAATATCCTGGATAGTAATTCACAGTCTAAAATAGCCAGAAATTTATTGAAAAGAACCATGTCGCTATCTCCATCAACCTCAAATAAAAAGGCAAAGATCTTAGCTGAAGCGCTGCCGTATATCCAGCGTTTTCATGGAAAAACAATCGTTATTAAATATGGCGGCAATGCCATGATAGAAGAAAACTTGAAGCAGAGTTTTGCTCAAGATGTGGTTTTATTGAAGCTGGTAGGAATGAATCCTGTCATTGTTCATGGCGGAGGGCCCCAAATAGACGATATGTTGAAGCGTATTGGGAAAAAAGGCGAATTTATTCAGGGCATGCGTGTAACTGATACAGAGACTATGGATGTGGTGGAAATGGTACTAGGAGGATTGGTTAATAAGGCCATCGTTAATCTTATCAACCACCATGGTGGCCTTGCAGTGGGTTTGACAGGCAAGGACGGTTCTTTTATTCGCGCAAAAAAGATGCAGGTTCAAAATAGAGAAAAAGTAGATGAATGGATCGATATAGGCCAGGTGGGAGAGATTGAGAGTATTGATCCTGCTTTGATTACGTTGCTGGACACGCATGATTTCATCCCGGTAATTGCACCCATTGGCGTAGGCAAGGATGGTGAATCCTACAATATCAATGCTGATCTAGTCGCAGGTAAGCTAGCAGAAATCCTACATGCAGAAAAATTGATACTACTTACCAATATACTAGGTGTTCAGGGGAAAAGTGGTAATTTATTAACTAGGTTAACGGCAAAGAAAATAGATAACTTATTTTCTGATGGAACTATTTATGGTGGTATGCAACCCAAAATTGGTTCAGCATTGGATGCAGTAAAAAATGGGGTCAAGTCCTGTCACATCATTGATGGACGGGTGGAGCATGCATTATTGCTAGAAGTTTTGACGGATGAGGGTGTGGGAACGATAATTACAGAGAGGTAGTTTGAACAGCATTCAGATTGTGGGATATTCTAGAGGCGTCCTTCACTTGGTTAAGATGTACATGCTAGAAAAATTAGGCTAAAAAATAGTAAATTCCGCAGGACTTGGTACGAATATTGGGAAGCACACGCACTGAAAAATTCTAAGATAAGATTTTCCACCAAGTTTGATATTCTTAAAATAGTATTTACTGGCATTCTACTATCCAGACAAAGATGTTCGATAGATTTATAAAAAAAAAGAATCATATCAATCTTCATCCTCATCAATAAGCTGGCCACACCAAAGAAATTAGGTCGTTGGTAGCTTACGAATACCACACACCATGCACGCTGGGTCTTTATTTAATTTGACTGAGCGCCATTTCATAGTTAAACCATCAAGCAACAGCAGACGACCATTTAGCGTTCTTCCAATGCTAAGTAAGATCTTGAGCGCCTCTGAAGCTTGTACGCAACCGATAATTCCTACCAGTGGGGCGAATACACCCATCACTGCACAACGCATGTCTTCATTGTCGCCACCTTTTGGAAATAGGCAGTGATAACAGGGGCTGTTAACGTCGCTTAAATCAAATACGGTTACTTGGCCTTCGAAACGGGTAACTGCACCGGATACAAGTGGTTTTTTGTGAGTGACACAGGCTTGATTTATTGCATGGCGGGTAGTGAAATTGTCACTCGCATCTATTACCACATCGACTTCTGTTACCAATTGCAACAGTCTTTTTTTATCTACATACTCCTGAAGTGCAACTACATTTACTTCAGGATTGATTTTTGTAATCGATTTCTTCGCAGAGCAAGCTTTTGATGTGTCGATCGTTTCAGTGTTGTGAATAATCTGTCTCTGAAGATTAGTGAGATCGACATTGTCGTTGTCACAAATGATAAGTTTGCCAATGCCACTGGCAGCAAGATACATTGTAACTGGTGAGCCCAGCCCACCCAAGCCGATAATGAGCGCACGAGACTCGATCAGTCTTTCTTGTCCATGTATGCCAACTTGTTGCAACAGAATGTGGCGACTGTAGCGTAGCAGCTGATCGTCGTTCATAATTTACGACGGAATTATTTTTTCAGTTTTCTGCACTCTTAATCGATAATTTTCGCAGATTTCTTTTTTAGTGTTGTAATTCCTTTAAAATGATTCATTGCTTGTATTAGTAACAAGTCATCGCTAGAGCCAAAAACTATTGGCCCTTCATTTTGCTTGTTTTTGTTGTCATTACTATTTGACTTAGGCGTCCCAGTTTCAAAGATTAACATTTTCTTCACTTCATCGATTGGTTTACTCTCTTCGTCTAGCTCATTAGACAGATGGCCATCTAGATCTATTTCACGTAAACGCCCAGATTCATCCTTTGCTGATTCATCGATAATGTCTGGTGTGATTCCCTTAGCCTGGATAGATTGTCCATTGGGTGTGTAGTAGCGTGCAGTGGTGAGCTTGATAGCAGTGTTGTTACCTAATGGCAGTATAGTTTGTACCGAACCCTTACCAAAGGTCTGGGTGCCCATTACTATGGAGCGCTTATGATCCTGCAATGCGCCCGCAACGATTTCTGATGCTGAAGCCGATCCGCCATTTACCAGCGTCACCATAGGTACGGTCTTGATTTCAGGCGGCAATCCTTTCAGATAATCGTTTTTGACATTACGAAGATAGAATTCAGGGCTGGCTTTGAGTTTCATCTTAGCGTCAGGGGTACGCCCGTCGGTATAAACCACTAGCGAGTTAGCTGGCAGGAAGGCAGCAGACACTGCCACGGCGCCGTTAAGCAACCCACCTGGGTCATTCCGCAGATCTAATATTAGTCCTTTCATAGGTATCGGGCTTTCTTTGAACAATTTATTTATGGCCTTAGCTAGATTCTCCCCTGTTTGTTCCTGAAACTGTGTTACACGTATGTATGCATAACCAGGCTCAATCAACTTTGATTTGACGCTTTGAATCTTGATAATGGCACGTACTATAGTAAATATAATTGGTTTGGGTTCGCCTTTACGTAGCACTTTAATAGTGATGGAAGTATTAGGTTCGCCGCGCATAATTTTAATAGCATCGTTGAGTGTCATGCCTTTGACTGCTGTATTGTCCAGCTTAATGATGAGGTCGCCAGCTTTCATACCGGCGCGAAACGCAGGGGTATCATCTATTGGCGAAATTACTTTGACAAAGCCATTTTCCATGCTGACTTCAATGCCCAACCCACCGAATTCTCCCCGAGTGCCAATTTGTAACTCCCTGTAAGCATCTGCGTCTAAATATGCGGAATGGGGATCAAGACCAGTTAGCATACCATTGATGGCCTCAGTAATTAGCTTTCCGTCTTCGACTTGTTCAACGTAATTCGTTTTAATTCTGCCGAATACCTCGGTAAATGCGCGTAACTCTTCAACCGGAAGAGGAAGCAGAATTTTATTGGTTTCTTTGTCAGCAACAGCGGAAAAATTAAGGCTAAGCATCACACCTGCAACCGCGCCGATAAGAAGCAGACTAAATTTTTCAAGTTTGTTATGCATTACACTTTCTCCAAGCTTGTCAGTTTTTATAGAGTTTTTTACTTTAACCGAATCCATTTCAATGGGTCAAATGGTTTGCCTTTATGGCGTAGCTCAAAGTATAAACCTGAATCCGGGTTATTGCCGCTGTTTCCCACAGTAGCAATAGTATCACCACCGTAGATAGTAACACCTACCTTTTTGGCAAGGGCATGATTGTTGCCATAGAGGCTCATATAACTGTCACCGTGGTCTACAATCACAATGTTGCCGAATCCTCGTAACCAATCAGCGAATACTACTCTCCCACTAGCAATAGCTTTCACATTCTTACCGATAGACGAACGGATGAATAGGCCCTTCCAGGTAACCCCTCCATCGGAACGTAGACCACCAAAACGATTAACGATTTCCCCGCGTATTGGCAAACTTAAGAGACCTTTTAGCGACGAGAACGCTTTGCCATCCACCGATGCATCAGGTAAACTATTGTTACTTAACATTACGGTCCGATCTTTGCTCGAGCGTAGTTTGCGCTTGCCAATTTTTTCTACTAGGAGTGAGAGGCGCTTTTCATCACGCTTAAGTTTGCTAATTTTGTGCCGACTTTGGCCAATTTGTTTGGAAATACTCGTGAGCAGTTTTTTGTACTTAACTTCTTCCTGTCTCAGAAGCTTCTTTTGCTCAGCTTGTTTTGCATGAATTGAGGTAATCTCTGCTGTTTTCTTGTTACTTTCATAAACAATTGCCCGAAGTTTCTCGAGGTTAACGCGCAAAGTATTGATGCCGTTCGCACGTGCGCGGGAGAGATAACTGTAGTAATGCATTTCACGCGCAACCTGGTTTGGGTTTTGTTGATTGAGCAGCAATCTAAAATATTCATGTTGTCCACTAATGTATTGCTGGTAGAGAAGCTTGCTAAGGTGTGTTTGTTGCACAATGACTTTATTCTTAATCAAATCAAGTTTTTTCTGTAACTGATTGAGCTTTTTCTTTACTTTGTATCGTTCGTGTGTAAGGTTAGCCAGTTTGTGGCTATTTTTTCTAATGGCTTGTTCTGCCTTACGAAGGGCACTTGATACTTCTGATTTTGATTCTTCCTTGTTTTCAAGATCCTTTTGAAGGGTTTCAATACGATCGTGCAACTGCTCCAAGTTTTTTTTACTAGTTTCAGAGGCAGCGTAGAGTGCATGTGATAGCATTAGAATGCATAGAAAGACGAGCTTAGGAAGTGTGTTCGACCACATATTAACGAAAATTAATATGATGGCTTTCAATCTTGTCTTCACGTGAAAAGAATCATGCGCCGACATGATAATATAGATTTATTCTGAAGGATGTGTAGAGCTGCAGAAATATCCCCATCCTTACATATCTGTATGTATGCAAATAGCTCATGGATTAGGCAGTATCTTGCCCTGGTTTGCTATCGCTTGCTTAGCTTTTTCAATCTCTGCTTGATCGCCCAAATAATAATGCTGAATAGGCTTCAAATTATCGTCAAGCTCATAGACAAGTGGGATTCCAGTGGGAATATTGAGTTCCAGGACGTCTTGATTGGAGATATTATCAAGATATTTAATAAGCGCTCGTAGCGAATTGCCATGGGCAACGATGAGGACACGTCGTCCGAATTGGATCACTGGAACGATGGTCTCACTCCAGTAAGGGAGGAACCTATCAATCGTGTCCTTAAGGCATTCGGTCAGAGGAACGTCTCGCTTGGATAAATTTTGGTAGCGCGGATCAAGTCCAGGATAACGGATGTCATCGAGAGTTAAAGCCGGCGGCTGAGTGTCATAGCTACGTCGCCAAATTAAGATTTGTTTTTCTCCATATTTGGCTGCAGTTTCAGCCTTATTCAAACCTTGTAGTGCTCCATAATGCCGTTCGTTAAGGCGCCATGAATGATGGATAGGGATCCACATTTGGTTCATTTCATCCAGCGTGATCCACAGTGTGCGAATGGCACGTTTTAGTACTGAGGTAAAGGCAATATCAAATACGAAGCGTTCTTTCTGTAACAATCGGCCAGAATTTCTGGCTTCTTCCCAACCTTTTGACGACAAATCTACGTCTGTCCAACCGGTAAAGCGATTTTCTTTATTAAAAACACTTTCTCCATGTCGTAGGAGAACAATTTTTTTCATATTTACCTTTATAAAAAGGTTGAGATTTTCTGTAGAGTAACTTGAAATACCATGATATTTTAGTATATTTGGACTAACACTGCAGCATATCAGATAGATAGAGACAATTCGTTAAGGTTATTTGTAAATTATCCAACCGAAAGAAGATAGCCTGTGACTGCTTCGTTAGTGCGTTGTTTAGGTTGAATGAATTGACTAGTAGTTCTCAACTTTGAATCTCTTACAACGCTACGCTAGAAGTCATGGCAAGCAGGAAAACTTACAGATCTGTCACAATTATACGGAGAATGATCTTTAGCTCGAACAAGAGAGACACAGAGCATTCCAGTCTCTGATAAAATAAAGCGTTGAGAAAATGAAAGGGTATGAAATTGGCATTTGTGCAAAATAATATGATGTTGATCATGATCGTCGTGGTGAGCGGTAGCATCTTGTTATGGGAATTGTTGTCGCGGGGCTCTGGCAAAGAGGTGGGCACACTACTGGCGGTGCAGCTTATCAATTACAAGGATGCATTGGTATTGGATGTGCGGGAGGAAAGCGAATATGATGCAGGCCACATACCAAACTCTAAGCATATACCCGGAGACAAGATTAAGGATCGTATACAGGAGCTGGAAAAATTCAAGGACAAACCGATAGTTGTTATATATCGAAGCGGTGTTCGTTCCGGGACTGCAAGCTCGACTTTACATGCCCATGGATTTTCCCATGTACATAATCTTACAGGTGGTATAGATACGTGGAAGCAGGCAAATTTACCAATAGTGAAAAAGTAGAGCAAAAATATGAATAGAATAGTTATGTATTCCACTGGTTTTTGTCCATATTGCATAATGGCAGAAAAGCTCTTGCTTTCCAAAGGCGTAGAAAAAATTGAAAAGATTCGTGTTGATCTGGAGCCTGCTCGGCATATCGAAATGTTGGAAAAAACCGGGCGTCGCACCGTACCACAAATCTATATAGGCGAAACTCATGTCGGAGGTTACGACGATTTGGCTATGCTCAATCGAAACGATGAGTTGGTAAAACTGTTAGCGGTTTGAGTTCCTTGGTCCACTACAAAGATGCGGATGTGCGTGTTGAGATATTAAGCTAAGAGCTACGCACAAATGCGCATTTATGAAATGGATGCCACATTACGCATCTCCTTTTTGCGTTATTTCTTGTATTTATATTATCAATATAGGATCTAATATGAAAGAACAGCAGCAGCGCTTTTTCAACATCGAGAAAATCTACGTCAAAGATTTGTCTTTAGAGATTTCCAATGCGCCGTTGGTTTTTCTTGATTCCGAGGCACCTAAAATTGATCTGCAAATGCAAATTAATGATAAGTATATTAACGAGGGTATGTACGAAGTAGTGCTAACGGCAACCGTCACTGCTAAGACCAAGGATAAGACTATATTTTTGGTTGAAGTACTGCAGGCTGGAATTTTCCAGATACGTAACATAGAAGAAGTAGAAATGGCTACTATATTGAATATAGCCTGTCCTAATGTCATATTTCCATACATGCGTGAAACTATTTCAGACATAGTCACGCGTGCTGGGTTTCCACCGGTAATTTTGAGTCCAGTTAATTTCGAGGCACTCTACAATGAGAGCAAACAACAGGCTACGACAAACGGATCAGGACAAGTTATAAGCGGACCAAAGCAGTAGTAGGAGCGCTGATATTTATGAGGGATATATACTAAAATGAAATATAACATATTCAAAAAAACTTTATTTCGACGATACCAGGTTCAGGCCACAGTGTTAGTTTTATTGCTGGGTCTTCATGGGCATGCTGTTGCTGCGATAGAGTATCTATCCATGGCTGATAATGCGGTAATTATGTACAATGCCCCTTCGCTGATGGCTGATAAATTATATGTAGCAAGCCGTTACTTGCCAGTGGAAGCGGTTGTGAAAGTTGAAGGGTGGATCAAGGTACGTGATAGCAGTGGTACCCTTGCCTGGGTTGAACAGAAAGCAGTAAGTGACAAACGCTTTGTGATCGTTATCGGTTTACAAGCTGAGGTGTATCAGGTAGCAGATAGAAAATCTCCATTGGTATTTCAGGCCCAGAAAAATGTTATCTTGGAGTGGCTGGAACCCTCCATAAATGGTTGGATTAAGGTGCGTCATCGTGATGGGCAGAGTGGTTACGTTAAGATTACCCAGGTATGGGGTTCATGAAAATAGCCATTTTAGGTGCAGGTGCTTGGGGTACCGCACTGGCTATCAGCCTTACAGTCAACTCTGATTCTCGTCACAAGATTATTTTATGGACCAAGGATCCGGATCATCTCGCCGAACTTGTTTTACACCACACCAATCGTCGATTCTTGCCAGATTTTCCGCTGCCTGATTCTCTACAATTAACCTCCGATCTTAGTGTAGCCGTCGAGGCCGAACTTGCGCTGATCGTTGTTCCTACTGCTGGATTACGCGAGACATTGCGTGCAATTATTGCATGCGGAAAAGCTGTGCCAGTAATCTGGGGAGGCAAGGGGTTTGAAGCGCAATCTGCCAAGTTGCCATATGAGGTCGCGCAGGAGGAATACGCTGGTATAGCTCCTTATGGCGTATTGTCAGGACCTAGCTTTGCTCAGGAGGTTGCGCAGGGATTACCCGCTGCCTTGACCTTGGCATCGCACGATGAGGAATTCTCAAAAAATACTGCGGCACAATTACATACTTCCCGATTACGGGTCTATTCAAGCAACGATATTATAGGTGTAGAAACAGGTGGGGCAATCAAAAATGTGATCACCATTGCTGTCGGTATTTCTGATGGTATGGGTTTAGGTTATAATGCTCGCGCTGCGTTGATCACAAGGGGGCTTGCAGAAATTAGCCGATTGGGTTTGAAACTAGGCGGCAATATGGAAACCTTCATGGGGCTAACGGGTGTGGGTGATCTGATGCTTACCTGTACTGGAGATCTTTCACGTAATCGACAGGTAGGGCTGATGTTGGCAGCAGGCAAGTCCTTGCCAGATATTCTGCGGGAACTCGGACACATTGCAGAAGGTGTTTATACGGCGCGAGAGGTGTTAAAGCTAAGTCAAGAACTGGATGTTGAGATGCCGATCACTCAGGCGGTATGCAGCATACTTCATGATGGAGTGTCGGCCAAGATGGCATTAGAGAGGTTACTCAATCGTGAACCAAAGACAGAAAGTCTTTAATTTCTTAATATGACGCTCCTACTCAAGCATTGGGGGCATAAGTTCTTCTTTCTCTCGATGCACCTTACAAAAGGCTATCCTTCTGGAAAAACCATGCTTAATGTTTAATTAGTCGTTAAATTATATTAAGTAAAAAATGGACAACATTAACTTAATCTCTGATGATTTTCTGTATTCTGAATAATACATGACATGGAATGAATCATCCACCATCTAGCCAAATAGGCAACATAACTAAAAAACAGCCAGACCCCAGAACCAATACAGCAGTTACAAACTCGTCGTTCTGGAGTATTTCTCAAATTGAAGCGCTGTTTGATTTGCCATTCAATGATCTGATTTATCAAGCTCAGTTTGTCCATCGTCAGCATCACGATTCTAATACCATACAGTTGTCTACGCTGATTTCGGTTAAAACAGGGGGCTGTTCCGAGGATTGTGGTTATTGCCCTCAGGCAGCTCGCTACCATACTGGAATCGAAGACCAAGACATGCTATCGCTAGATGAGGTGGTTACAATAGCGAAAGCAGCAAAAGAACAAGGCGCATCACGTTTCTGTATGGGTGCGGCTTGGCGTGGGCCCAAACAACGCGATATTGTAAAAATGACAGAAATCATAAGCGCAGTGAAGGCGCTGGGACTTGAAACTTGCGCCACACTAGGCATGTTGAAGCCGGGGCAGGCCGAGCAACTTAGTCAGGCTGGGTTGGATTACTACAACCACAATCTTGATACGGCACCGGAGTTTTACAGTGAAGTCATCACAACTCGCGATTATCAGAATCGTCTTGATACGCTGGAGAAAGTACGCAGAGCAGGTATGTATGTATGCTGTGGTGGCATTGTTGGCATGGGTGAGTCGCGTAATGCTCGTGCCGGGCTGATTGCACAATTGACGAATCTTGATCCTTACCCCGAATCAGTTCCCATTAACAATCTGGTACAAGTCGAAGGTACGCCACTGTATGGCACGGAGGCGCTTGATCCGCTGGAATTTGTGCGCACCATCGCAGTTGCTCGAATCACCATGCCTAAGGCAATAGTAAGGCTATCTGCCGGTAGAAGAGAGATGTCTGAAGTAGTGCAGGCATTGTGTTTTCTTGCCGGTGCCAATTCGATTTTCTATGGTGATAAATTGCTCACTACTGGTAACCCTGAAGTAGAACAAGATAAAGTCTTGTTTAAAAAGCTGGGACTTCAATCACTGTAGTCTAACAGCTAGAATGTACTCAGATTTTACTACACGGTTACATGGCCGGAAAAGTAAGGGGTTGTATCGACACCGCCTAACTTTGGAAGGACCACAAGGAACTCATGTCTCGATAGCAGGGCGTAAATATCTTTCGTTTTGTAGTAATGATTATCTTGGCCTTGCCAATCATCCCGATTTGATTAAGGCAGTTTGTGAAGGTGCAATACAATATGGGGTGGGGGCGGGCGCCTCACATCTGATTATCGGCCATCATTCGTCTCATCATAGACTAGAAGAGGTATTAGCGAATTTCATAGGATTTCCTCGGGCGCTGTTATTTTCTTCTGGATACATGGCTAATGCTGGAGTGGTAACTGCGCTGGTTGGCCATGGTGATGCGGTATTCATGGACAGGCTCAATCACGCTTCTCTCAATGATGCTGCATTGCTTTCACGTGCAAAATTGATTCGATATCCACATCTCGATTTAGCCGTCTTGGAACAACGACTGGCTGTATCTCAGGCTAAGTGCAAGTTGGTGATAACCGATACGGTATTTAGCATGGATGGAGATATTGCACCAGTTGCCAAGTTACTAGCATTGTGCGAAAAATACAGTGCCTGGTTGTTGCTCGATGATGCACATGGCTTTGGAATACTAGGACAGCAGGGACGAGGAGTCGTTTCTCATTTTAATATTAGTTCACCACGGATTATTTACATGGCGACCCTCGGTAAAGCTGCGGGCGTATCCGGTGCCTTCGTAGCTGGGCAAGAGGAAATTATCGAAATACTGGTTCAATATGCCCGTAGCTATATTTACACCACAGCCATGCCGCCGTTATTGGCCCAGGCTGCACTGAAAAGCTTAGTGCTGATCGAACAGGAAGAGTGGCGGCGCAAGAATTTAGTGCAACTCACTGAGAGACTAAAAAGAGAATTGCAATCGCTGCGCTGGAAGTTATTGCCATCCGTTACTCCTATCCAACCCGTGATCATTGGGGGAAGTGGCGAAGCTTTACAGACTAGCAATGCATTACGAGAACGGGGTTTCCTGATACCATCGATTCGCCCACCGACTGTACCGAAAGGTGCGGCGAGGTTACGAATTTCCTTATCTGCTTTACACAGTATAGAAGACGTCGAGCAGTTAGTAACGGTATTGCGCGAATTGGAAAAAATATGATGAATTGCAAAGAGGTAGATAAAGTACAGAAGTGTGTAACAAATAGCCAATATTAACAGTACGATTAGTTCGAAGAGTTATGTGGGAGTCAGATAACTAGACGGCGTTAACAAGTTTAGAGAATCCCCAGGGCGCGCATTGTCAGGTATGGCCAATAATTTGTCTTAGTATTATTGTCGGATTACTGGGATGTTGATAGTCAGGAAAAAGGAACTGCAGAAAAAGAGAAAATTTTTCTGCCATTTTTGGTTTCGTTATTGCTTAGACTAAATTTTTGGTTGAAAAGGAGTCGTTCAATTTTTCATATTGAATTACGATTTCCCCCCCTCCGTGTCTTTTCAACATTCAACAAGATGCGTTTTCGCGGTGATGGAATTTATGAGCAATGTTCACGTTGAAACTATGGGTGAAGGACCTGATCTAGTATTATTGCATGGCTGGGCTATGCACAGTGGCATCTGGAATGGTGTACGTAACCAGTTGGCGCAGTATTTTCGTTTACACTTGGTGGATTTACCTGGACACGGACTCAGTCCGACCCATTGGATTGATACGCCAGGTACGCTAGAGCGCATGTCTGAAATAGTTGCGGAGAGTTTGCCCGAAAGCAGTATTATTTGCGGTTGGTCGTTAGGTGGTCAGGTGGCAATGGAACTAGCATTGCATGAACCAGAACGAATCAAGAAGCTTGTCTTAGTATCCACAACACCTAGTTTTGTTCAACGCGAAGATTGGATATGGGGGATTGAAGCTGATACGCTAAAACTATTCATGAGGAATTTCAAGCGGGATTATGTGTCCACCTTGAATAGATTTCTTACTTTACAGGTAAGTGGAGGTAGCAACACTTCAGTACTGTTGACACAATTGCGTGAAAGTATTTTTCAAGAAGGCAAACCGGATGAAGTTGGATTGCAAACGGGAATGCAAATTCTGCTTACGACTGATATACGTGAAAGAATAAAGAGTATTGATCAGCCAGTAAAATTGTTGCATGGAGAAAATGATGTCATTGCTCATCCTAATGCAGCAAGATGGATGCATGAGCACTTGCAGAATTCTGAACTAGTAATGCTTCCCCACTGCGGTCATACACCATTCTTATCGCATACTAATCAATTTATAATCAACATAATCCGGGCAGCTTATACATGAATTGTGATTACACCATAAATAAGCGCCAATTACGACACTCCTTCGAACGAGCGGCGGCGGGTTATGACAAAGCAGCAATGCTGCAACGTGAAGTGTGTGACCGAATGCTATCGCGGCTAGATTATATTAAATGTATCCCTGATACGATTCTAGATGCTGGTAGCGGTACAGGTTACAGTAGTCGTAAATTAGCAGTGCGTTACCCGGTTGCCAGAATACTGGCGGTTGATTTTGCGCTGAAAATGCACCTTCAGGCTCGCCCTTCTTCCGCTTCGTGGTGGAGGCAGATATTGTCCGCGCGCGGGAGTAATATAAGCTATGTGTGCAGCGACATTGAACAATTGGCATTGCAGAATTCCTGTGTCGGTATGGTATGGTCAAATCTAACGCTGCAATGGTGCAACGATATCGGACGAACGTTTGCTGAGGTACACCGTGTTCTGCAAACTGAGGGTTTATTTATGTTCAGTACCTTCGGTCCGGATACCTTGCGTGAATTGCGTCAGGCTTTCATAGGCGTGGATGACTACAGTCATACCAACCACTTTACAGACATGCACGATATTGGTGATCTACTGCTTTATAACGGTTTTGCTATGCCGGTTATGGACATGGAATACATTACGCTGACTTATGATGACGTAATTAGTATGATGCGAGATCTTAAAGCTATAGGTGCTCATAATGTTACCAGGGGTAGAAATCGAGGGTTAACTGGGAAAATTGGATGGCAGAAGGCATTGGGCCATTATGAAGTGTTACGAAGGGAGGGAAAGATACCGGTTACCTTTGAATTAGTTTACGGCCATGCATGGAAATTAGAATCTCGAAAAACTGTCGATGACAGGAAAATAATAGAATTCGACCCTAAAAGTAGAATACGACGTATCTAAATTGAATGGGATTGTGCGGCGACAGCTTGCAGAATAGTTATACATGCCACAAAGCTATTTCATTACTGGTACAGACACAGGTGTTGGAAAAACTGTCGTGAGTTGTGCTTTATTACACGCATTTTCTGCGCATGGGAAAACCACTTTAGGCATGAAACCAATATCAACTGGTTGTGTGAACGGAGAATGGATGGATGTTAAAGCAGTGGTTGCAGCGAGTTCTGTTATCGCTCCCCGTGAATGGGTCAACCCCTATGCTTTGATCCCGTCTATTGCACCGCA
>SMXG01000052.1 GCA_004356775.1 Betaproteobacteria bacterium
GACGTAACTTTTTTTATCTCACCAACTGCTTCGATAATTCCAGTAAACATCAGTTTCTTTCCATTTTCAAATACATGGGTTGTTTATTTTATATATTGATTCATTTTAGTAAAATCCTACGGCTTCACAGCTTACATAGAAGAAACGTTTTCATCTTTAAACACGCTTTCATTTAAAATTCAACTATATCTGATGTCAGTTTATTGTCTACATTAGGATATCACGAAGGGTTTTGAATCTAGAGTAGATTTCAATAGGTAAATCACGTTCTAAGTACTAGGCTATGCGGCAATTTGCCGCATAGCCTAAAATTACAATATAGAATATATGTTCGGATCAAATGAAATAAAAGCAAATCTACGATGAGCAGTTGAAATGTTCAATGATCTCAGTCAATCACCGCTAAGTAAAAATTTGCAGCGCCTGTTCCTACTTAGGAGCATTGCTATTATTGTCCAATGCCTGACGTTTGCCTCGGTACATTGGGTGCTTGAGATGCCGCTGCCTTGGACAGAAATGGTCACGGTGGTAACCTTTCTTGCAGTACTTAATTTTGCAACATGGCTACGTTTACGACGTAACTGGCCAGTATCGAGCTTAGAATTCTTTACGCAAATCCTAATTGATGTTTTTGCATTAGGTACATTATTGTATTTTAGTGGCGGCTCGACAAACCCATTTGTTTCCCTGTATTTATTACCGTTGACAATTACAGCTGCCGCCTTGCCGTGGGTATATACATGGGTAATGGCAGCAATTACGATAGGTTGTTATACGCTGTTGCTATTTTATTACGTGCCTTTGCCACATGACCACAGTGAACATAACAGCGAATTTAATCTACATGTATCTGGAATGTGGCTGGCATTCGTGTTAAGCACCATGTTGATAGCTTGGTTTGTTGTTAAGATGGGTATATCAATCCGTGAGCGAGATAAGGACCTATCTCGAGCACACGAGCAAGCCTTGCGCAACGAACAACTTATTGCGCTAGGAACCTTGGCCGCTGGTGCAGCACATGAGCTCGGCACGCCGTTGTCGACCATGGCAGTCATTAGTAGGGAGATGCAAAAAGATAATACTGAAAACCTTGAACTCCAAAACAATATAAGCATCCTGCGCGACCAAATCACTCAATGCAAACATACGTTAACTCAATTACTTGCTGATGCAGGGCAAACGCGAGCCGAAGATGCCAGCGGGCAATCTGTTGATCGTTTCCTACGAGAAATACTGGATAAATGGAAATTAATGCGTCCTACGGTCAAATTTACTTATCACTGCAATGGCACACATCCGGTTCCCCAAATAATAAATACGCAGCCCTTAGGTCAATCAATTTTAAACCTGCTAAATAATGCGGCTGACGTATCTTTAAAAAATATTGAAATCAAAAGCAATTGGGACAATAAAGAATTACGTCTAGAAATACTTGATTTTGGTAAAGGTCTCAGTGAAGAAACCGTACAACGAGCAGGGCAGGCTTTCTTTACTAGTAAACCGGGGCATGGCTTCGGAATTGGCTTATTTTTGGCAAATGCAAATATTGAACGATTTGGTGGGAGCGTTCGTTTGACAAATCGTGAAAAAGGTGGCGTCTGTACCCAGGTTAGATTACCCCTGATAGGACTTACGACATGACAAAGTTACCAACTATAAATTTATATGATGATCGCCCAAGTTTATTGATCGTTGATGACGACCTAACTTTTTGTGATGTTCTTGCGAGAGCAATGACAAAACGTGGATTCGACGTTAATTGTGCGCATATTATTGAACACGCATTGAAATGCGCCGAAACTTGCACGCCTGAGTATGCAATTATCGATCTGAGATTGCCCGGTACTTCAGGGTTGGTCTTGGTTGAAAAATTAAAGGCAATGGACTCCGGCACCCGTATCGTCATGTTGACTGGTTACGCCAGCATCACTACGGCTGTGGCGGCAATTAAACTTGGTGCGATGTATTATCTTGCTAAGCCTGTTGATGCCGATGAAATCATGACAGCTTTCGAATGCACTAAGGGTAATACTGCTGCTCAAATCAGCGCACATGCGCTGTCAGTCGACCAGGTTGAATGGGAACATATCCAATGCATTCTAACTGAGAACAACGGCAATATTTCTGCAACTGCGAAAAGACTTAACATGCATCGGCGCACACTACAGCGCAAACTTAATAAAACCCCCCACTAAGTTGCAACAGCTTTTGTTAAAAGTAATTATAAAAACCGGGCGATAATTCGAATATCCTGTCCAACCATGCGTAAATCCTGAATTTTAAGTTCGTGCTTTTCCGAGAGATTGGTCAATTCTGGCAGATGCAACATACCCATCGCTGTGTTACCTAGTAAGTGTGGTGCAAGATAAATTACTAGTTCATCTACCAGTCTCGCCTTAATAAACGAGCCATTCAACTTGCTACCTGCCTCAATTAGTACCTCATTGATTTCAAGGGTAGCAAGCATCTGCATCATCTTTGCGAGAGCTACATTACCCTTTTCATCTGGCAACACAACTGGACGAGCGCCTGCTTTACTTAGTGCAATTATCTTTTCCTCGCTAGTGCTTGCAGTAAAAATCAATTCGCCATCACCATGTAGAACTTTAGCGTTAATAGGAATTTCTAGGTGACTATCCACGACAACTTTCAATGGCTGTCTGGGTGTTTCAACAAGACGAGCCGTTAGCAGTGGATCATCTGCAAGCACCGTGCCGATACCTGTAAGAACCGCGCAAGAACGAGCACGAAACCTGTGCCCGTCGCATCTTGCTGCTTCACCAGTAATCCATCGGCTGACGCCATTGTTAAGCGCAGTTTTGCCATCAAGGCTTGCGGCAACTTTCATCCGCACCCAAGGACGTTTATGCCTCATTCGTGTGACAAAGCCAATGTTAAGTTCTTCGGCTTCCGCTTTCAGCAAGCCGTTTTGTACTTTGATTTTGGATCGTTTCAGCAGAGAGAACCCTCTCCCTGCCACCAGAGGATTCGGGTCTTGCATTGCTGTTATTACCTTGGCAACTTTGGCTTTGACCAACGCTTCAGCGCAAGGTGGGGTGCGTCCATAATGACTGCAAGGCTCCAGTGTAAGATAAACAGTCGCGCCCTGTGTTGCTGCTCCGGCAGCATTGAGAGCATTGATCTCCGCATGCGGCTGGCCTGGACAAACATGCCATCCGCTGCCAACTACCTGATTGCCGCGCACAATCACGCAGCCCACGCGGGGATTGGGACTAGTGCTATACAATCCCTTCTCGGCAAGCTGCAGCGCCTGGGACATGTAGCCGTGATCGACTGAAGAGAACATATTTGTGTTCTTTATTATCCCAAAACTACGCGTGCCGGCTAGGTGTCATATCTGACTGCTTCTTCTATACGATTAAAGATAGAGTTGGTACCTATGTTTCAAGATTCTTTATTTATTTCTTCCGCCGCGACCTTTTCACTTCCTTGATTGCGTCATGAAAATCATCCACGTCCTGGAAGCTTCTATAAACAGAAGCAAAGCGGATATACGCTACCTTGTCTAGCTTGTAAAGTTCTCGCATTACCATTTCGCCAATCTTACGCGAAGATATCTCGCGCTCTCCTAAACTCAGAAGCTTTTGCACAATTCGGTCTATCGCCGCATCTACGTGCACGGTAGGAACAGGACGCTTGTGTAAAGCGCGCATGAAACCTGTAAGCAATTTGTTACGATTGAACTCGACGCGATCACCACCTTGTTTTATTACCTGCGGAAAACGCAACCCCACTGTTTCATACGTGGTAAAGCGCTTATCACAAATTAGACAACGACGACGGCGGCGAATTCTTTTTCCCTCCTCGCTAACGCGGGAGTCAATCACACTCGTGTTGTCAGCATTGCAGAAGGGACATTTCATGATTCAGGATTCAGAAAAATGAGGTGAATTGTATCCACTATCCGATCAAATTTGCTCACGTTGAAAAACACTCCGCGTTATATAACTGCGATGTAATCAGTTATCGTAAACTGGAAATTTAGCACACAAGGCTTTCGCTTCCTGCGCTACACGCAACAAAACTGTGTTGTCGGTGGGCTCATCTAATACATCGGCAATCAGATTTGCCAGTTGTTCTACTTCAATTTCTCTGAGACCACGCGTGGTAACCGCAGGGGAGCCTATACGGATTCCACTAGTGACGAATGGTTTTTGTGGATCGTTAGGAATAGCATTCTTGTTTACAGTAATGTGTGCCAGCCCCAGTGATTCCTCTGCTTGCTTACCTGTAAGGTTTTTGGCCTGAAGATCCACCAAAAACATGTGACAATCAGTACGCCCGGAGACAATACGTAAGCCGCGTTCTTTTAGCACTTTCGTCATTACACGTGCATTGTCGATTACTTGCTCCTGGTAGTCCTTGAACTCCTTGCTGGCGGCCTCCTTGAAAGCAACCGCCTTGGCAGCAATCACATGCATCAGAGGCCCTCCTTGAGTCTGCGGAAAAATCGCCGAGTTGAGCACTCTTTCATACTCGGGCTTAGCCATAATAATGCCGCCACGCGGCCCACGTAATGTTTTGTGGGTGGTGCTAGTAACAAAATCTGCAATGCCGACAGGATTGGGGTAAAATCCTGCCGCCACTAGTCCTGCATAATGAGCCATGTCCACAAATAGGTAGGCCCCCACATCATCAGCGATCTTGCGAAAAAACCTCCAGTCTATCACCAGAGAGTAAGAAGAAGCGCCAGCAACGATCATTTTTGGTTTGTGTTCATGTGCCAGCCGCTCTACCTCATTGTAATCAAGTTCCTCAGTTTCAGGATTAAGGCCATAAGCAACGGAGTTGAAAATTTTACCACTAAAATTGACTGGCGCTCCATGGGTCAAATGCCCGCCATGAGCAAGCGACATGCCAAGAAGCGTGTCACCAGGCTTCAGCACAGATAAATAAACGGCGGCATTAGCCTGCGAACCAGAATGCGGTTGGACATTGACATACTCGGCGGCAAATAGTGATTTCGCCCGGTCTATCGCATACTGCTCAACCAAATCCACATACTCGCAACCACCATAATAACGTTTTCCGGGATAGCCTTCAGCATACTTATTAGTCAACACTGACCCTTGTGCCTGCATAACAGCAGGACTAGCATAATTCTCCGAAGCAATTAGTACAATATGGTCTTCCTGGCGTTGAATTTCTCTTTTAATCGCCCGCCATAAATCAGGATCAACACTTTCAATGGTTTGCTTAAGGTAAGACATGGGGTATAGGCGCCGTGGAAATGTTAGAAACCGGATTTTACCACCATCGGTCGAGAATCGTGGGGGGATTCAAAAGGCAAGGTTTTTATGACGATTGCTCGCCCTCTATTAACAATCGGACCGTTTCTTTGAAGTAAGATAATATTCTATCTATAAAACATTACCTCTCTGCTTCATTTATGGGCTCGCTCTGATTTTAAAGCTTTTACTGGCTCGCCTGAAATGTGCTTTCAATTTGGAGCCACAATAAGTACATCAACATATTAAATCCCACAGAAAGAATAAAATGATCGTCTACCAAAGAATCTTAGTAAATTACCTTCAGAAAGCTGTTTTTGCTGACTCTTCTTGAATGTAGTGTAAGTTGTGTGTGTGAATTTTTTACATTCGAAAACACTTCACGTTGCAATTGTTTGCCCAAATAGTTAACATCAGCA
>SMXG01000053.1 GCA_004356775.1 Betaproteobacteria bacterium
AATAGAAATTGCAGGCCCATGTTCTGGGCAGACTCTGATCTTCCATTGGTTAAAGGTAACACGCCAGGAAAGTGGTTTTTCTCCCTTAAGTCGAATTCGGAGAAGACCATGATCATGGGTTGTCTGGAGAAATGAAACGCGTAAATAAAATAGGTTGGTTGTTGTTATCAAAAGCTACGGCAATACGGAAAACATTCGCACAAGGTGCCTGCTAGCTTCCGATTAACTAGATTAGAACTGCTTCCACTGTCAATAATAGCGGAATACATTGCGTATCCGGGTTGCCTTCATGTCAGTGCGGTCACGTTCGTCAAGCCAGAAAACATGAACTTGGCCAGATGGGCTCAAGGCTAACCGGCCCTACATAGAAATTGCTTCTGAAGCTTCTTTACTCAAGGGAGTTGGTATAAACTGTGGCCATTATCGGTAGAGATACTGAAAAATTGAGTCATTGGCTGCGTACTGCCAGCCGTATAAATAACGATGATCCGGCCAGAATGATCTGCCGCGATCTGGAGATTTTGTCTGCTTGCCTTGGTGTGCTGTGCTTGTTTATTGATGCGCACAGGCGCACTGAAGGTTTGCCTAGATCAGTTGAATAATCTACATAGATAAACCTTTTCTCCCGCACGATTCACCATAACCGCCCATCTAGACCAAAAGTGGCAGTGACACGCATTCCCCCTCGCTTTGATGATGGTGTGTGTAATCAGCTGTGCCACTTTTGGAAGAATCATTTTCACCACATCTCGCTGTGCTAATTTCCATAGAGCAGACTAGCAATACACGACTGGGCAGCAGATTACCACTTAGGAGGAAGCGTTTAAAGAATCTCTTCTCAGATTTTAAACGGTAGATTTGAACGATGTGGTCCATGATTCGGTAATCAGAGATTTTTATCCAGATTAATTCAAAATCTGCAAGAACAAAATTACCTTTGCTATTTAAGAGGCCTCAAAGGGATCTAATACCATAACGAAGCGAAAAGTAATTCGATAATCCGGGTCTGTTTGGAAACCACTAGTAGCTTTGATTATTGGTGTTCCTATTGATAAGGCAGTATTCCAGTTGCGGCCACCTGAATATCTGATTCCCGGTGAGATATAAACAATATTACCTCCCGAATTTGGGTCAGTCATACCATGGGTCTTTAGGTGGTCTTGCCATGTACCATTTAATTCCAAAATACCTGTCCACTGCGACTTGTTGCTGGAAGAGAAAAGAGCATCTCTCGCTTCACCAACAAAGGCATAGGAAAACGCAAAATTATAATCAAAAAGATCACCAAGATCGGTATGTCGTGCCCCTGAGGTTGCAACGGTATAGAGAACACTGGAATCAAACGAGAATTTTCCCATGGCACGTGTAAAGGAGAAACCGACTGATGGATTCCATGAGCTACTGCTGGGTTGAGAGTGTACTTCAATTAATTCGCCAGCCATATCACGTTGTCGAGTTACACCAGATGCGGTTTTAAGCGCTATGACCAATGACAGATGATTTAAATCATCCTCAGAATGAAAGATGCGATATTGACCGAAGACGGAAACACCCCCAAACCCATCTGGATTACCTTGATCTGTAACTTTACCCTCTTCTGCTGAGAGCAATCCATCACGTCGTACATAAGGAAGTCTAATGCCCAACGTCAAGTCTTCGGTCACACCAATCGCTGCAAATATTGATGGGACTGTAAGAGATTTTGTGCTGTGAGCATCACCATGGACATCATCCACAGCACTATTACTTATGGCTAGCAATTTGGAAGCTGAAACATCGTTAAATTGTGTGAATTGTGTGATTACACCAGTTGCAATCATGCCCTTGGGGAGCGTTATACCAGTTTGTGTAATAATCGGAGATGCGGTACCAATTCCAAACCCTATTGAACCGTGATCAGCCAAAACCACGTTACTATAAACAGTAAATGTTGTTGCTAAAAACCATCGCACGATATGTTTTTTCGTTTGACTCATAATTAGCTTCCTACTGCTTCGATGAAAGAATCTAGACTTGCCCACTTACTACGTTAATGCCCTTAAACAAATTCGGATTACTTCTAAACGATCATTAAGACATGATTTCAGTAACTTGGGAATGTGGCAAATTGTCGCACGTGACACTGTGTCGCACTTCGCCCTCGATTAACATACACGTGCTGACTGGGGGAGATTGTGCATTCAAAGTAGAGTTACATATAGCGTCGTTCAGAGATTTGTTGAACGGAAACGCTGATTTAACGAATGACCGCATTAGGTCGAAAGCGGGAGTTAGGGGTTGAGTGTAGCTAAACCAGTAAAACTTTCGTTTTTCAGTACCCAGATTTTCTTTACGTATGTGCCGAGTAAATAGGAATGAGATTGTGACAAATTTATGCCGCTTTGCGAGGCAATTTCTATTAGAATTAGTCGAGTAGCTATCAGATAAAACTTAGTTCATCGTCCGATTTCGGTTGGAAAGGGGGAAACGAGCTAGAAACCTGAAGTCAATCTATAAAAAAGGCTCCATGTTTTCGTTCAAGTTTCCACTGATCCGATATTCTGAAACGGCAAAGACCGTAGCGGAAGGAAGGCGCAAGTCCAGGCAATGTAAACCGTAGATCAACAAACCAGACACAGACCCTGTCGTTATTGACCTCGATCTGATCGAGTACAGGGTATCGAGCAAAGCGGCGGAAATCTGCGAGCGCTGCGTTATTCCAAACTTCATGCACAAATGTTTCTTGCGATGGTACTGCGCCAAATCTTAAGTGATGTTTCCATATCGCTCTAGAGACAGGTTGATAGGAGGTGGCGATTGTGGCTAGGGCATCTACCGGTAGACTAGGTGAAGTGAAACTTTGGGGGCTCAACAAGCTTACCAGCGTTTCATAGTAGCTATTATTATGACTCACTATAATTTTCCAATTAGATGGTATCAACGGTTGTGCAAGGGCATAGCTTGTCGCCCCACTCAAGCCGTGATCTTTCGCGTATTCCTCACCAATCCTAATTGCTTGTTGATACAGCATCATTTGTAGGCCCACATAACATCCAAGAATGATTAGCGCGGCACTGGCAATGTAGCGTTTTTTGGGCCAGAAAATAGCGGCTACGAGACCCACTGTGATAATTGCGGTAAAGAAGGGATCAAGCAGAAATATAACCGGCAGGGATACACGCCACGAGGTGATCGGCGCGAGTATCATAGTTCCAAATGCAGTGAACAAATCACCTATGATATGAATTGCGATCCCCAAGGAGACGATGCCGAAAAATGCATGCCAAGAATAGCGGCGCTGTGTGTAAAAGGAAAACAACACCGCCAGCAACAGAGCCCACAAAGGTAGCAGAATGATGGAATGGGTTACGCCCTGGTGAAGATTCAGGTAGGTGAGCGTGTCCACCAGGCGCAAAACAAAATCGCTATCGGGAAATGCTGCAGACAAAAATCCCGCTGTCATGCGCAGACGAAGGCTGAGTTGATCAGGACGAGGCACCGCAGGCGCAGTAGCGCGGGCCAGCAATGCTCCGCTTAAAGCATGGGTAAGCGTATCCACACGAAATGGGGCACCAAGAAACTATTCCTAGCACTCAAGTAGGTGGGAGCCCAGAAAAATAAGGTTTGTAGGGTCATATAAGTTGTCAGATTCAAGCCTGCACAATAATGTCGCAGGGTGGTTTTCTACTTTTTTTTAGCCAGTTTCTTAGGTTGGGATGAGCCTGTTTGTTTTACGGGCATGGTACTAGTAGTTTCTTTTGTGGTAGGACTGCAAACATTTCCACACAATAATTGATTTAGTTTTTCGGTTGTTCCGAGCAACCAGTTGAGAAAACAACTGGTTCTTTCCGAGCTCGGTGTATTGTCTTTCATCCAATAAAAAAAAGTCATGAGGTAAATGCTAGTGAGTCCAGCTTCCCCCAATGCTCGTCGTACATAGGTAGCATTAAGATGTGCGGCTTCGCGTATCCACTGTACTGTACGGCTGACTCGCATGAGTCCCGGAATTTGGATATGCACGTGACCTAATTCCATTTTGCCGTAAATCATCTGACGCGTCACATTGCGATAGGGGGCCAGGGTGGCGAGCCAGGTCATAATCAGCCGGTGCAGACGTTGCCGTGGACTGAGTGCTTGGAAGTCTGGTGCTTCGGATTCCTGAAGCATCGCGCTATCGGCACGGTCAAACCATGCGTCTACTAAGTCCTCCTTTTCGCGGAAATATAATCGTTCTTTATCAAGCGAAATACCTACCGCTGCTGCTACAGCGTGGAGGCGCACGGCTTCCCATGACTGTTGCTTGCCAAGTTCAAGAGCGGCATCAACAATTCTGTTTCGTTCGTTGTTTTCCATGTCATGCTCCTTCAAATAATTTTCATTTTACCACGTCAAGAACCATGCACCCATTAAGCTATGATCGTATATGGGTTTCAGAAAGCTAGTTTGAAAATAGAGTGTTAGAGACGGGTCCGGCTAAATCAAGACTACTAAAATTATCGCCTCTCCATTATGAAAAATGGAGGGGTGACAACAAAATACTGACTTAATTCTCAGAGTATTTATTTTAAAAAATATAAATGAGTTTTAATGTGGCCAGCTTGATTACCTGATAAAACCTTAACAGGTAGCGTCGAATTGAAACTATTTTTTTCGTCTACAGAAATTAGGTTGTGAACATCAAATATATTCAGTGAGTTTTATAATGAATGACTGGAGTGCACTGCATGAAAATGAAATGTTCTGAGGAATAAAAATATGGAATGCCAAAAATTGGGTTGTGTGGCTTGGAAATTTACTCTAATTTTTAGTGGTTGTACTACTACAGCGGATAATACCCCAGAAGTGAAGCGTTGATTTGTTCTTGCTATGCTAAAAAGAAACCCTTTCGGATTTTTATAATATTCTCCTGCGTCGAAAGACAAGATTGCAGCGCATCCAGTCATGCTGTTTTCAGCAACGCCGATATCGCTTTATTTTAAGTCAGTGCAGGTGTCGGTCCTAGGGTTGTAAACCGCAAGGGGAGTTAATTTTATTCTCATGAAAATGGGTGGAGTTGGTTTCGGGTTAGGACTGGATGTTAAGGATTTTCGTACTGTTTTTATTTTTCATGACAAAGTAACTGTGAATAAATCTATCAATGATGGGTGAGAATTTGGAGCGCATGCTGATGTAGCGGACAAAGCCGGAGATAAAGATCCGGTTGTAACGGACGAGAACTTGCTCGACGGCATAACAATATATCAGTTAACGGAAAGCGGGTAGCGCTTGGAGTTACGCTTAAAGGAACAAAATACTGGAAAGATAACGATTTGAATTAACCCTACTTGTATCTTAGCCTGACGAGATAGAAGTGAGATGAGTCTAAAGTGGCAACTAACGCGTTGAGCTTTTTCAGTTGCTATTTTGTGAATTGCAAACTGCACACGGCTTGGATATATTATGGAGGAGTGGTAAGGGGCCGGTATGTAGTTAAAAAAACTGGCAAAAGGGATAATAAACTTCAATAAACAAAGTGCATTAAGTAGTTGATCTAATCGTTCTACTTTGTTGCAGTTTTATTGTGTTTTAAATGTGTATAAAGATTGCATAATTCTCTACTTGGTGACTTGTATCCAGTTAGATTTGTCTTCACCTCCACCGTACTTTCCTGACTTTTCTTTCACATGTTTTCGGCCGTTATAGAAAGCTAGACA
>SMXG01000054.1 GCA_004356775.1 Betaproteobacteria bacterium
AGCAACGATGGTTCATCCTCTGGCTTAGCATCAACGATAACACCTGATTTGAGTAAGTCACTTACCATCCAGGGGTCGGCAGGAGTGGAGGTGGTAAAGTGTCTACCATCAGCCTTGGTGCCTTTTAGCGTGCGCCCTTCGATGGTTACCTTAGCTATTCTGCCCTGCTTCACCTCATCGATGAACTGAGAATACCCCAACTGCGTCTGCGTTGTCTGGCGTGTACTGAACTGGTTAAATACCGTCATCAGCACCAGCGCAATCACTAGCCAAATGACCATGTTTTTAATGAGACTACTCAAGATAGCTCCTTGGTTTATACCATCAGAATTCTTAATTTCTTATTTTAAACCCATTTCTAGATTTATAACAGGGCGGGTCCTGATCAGAGATCCATCTTATTTTGATGACCTAGGCCCATAGCTAGGCTAGAAACTATTTTTACTTTACTAAGATAAAGGCTGCAGTATTTTCTTTTGTTTCTCTAGTCCCAGTAAATATATTTCGTTACTACGACCACGCGATGCTTCCGGTTTACGCGTCACTACCTGTTTGAATGAGGTGCGCATGGTGTGCAGAAACTGCTCGAAACCAGAACCTTGAAACATTTTGACGAGAAAATTTCCACCAAAGTTCAATTGCCCCATAGAAAATTCAAGTGCCAACTCAGCTAAATACATGCTATGTGCCTGGTCCCTTATCCCTATACCGCTTATATTAGGTGACATATCCGAAATTACAAGATCAACTGACTTTCCCCCAAGTTTTTTTCTTAGTTCAATCAAAGTGGCTTCTTCTTCGAAATCACCCTGTATGAATGTAACACCAGGTAGTACCTCCATTTCCAGTATATCCACCGAGAATACTCTACCGCTCCAACCTACCTTGTTTGTTGCTACCTGTGACCAGCCACCAGGCGTCGCACCTAGGTCCACTACGGTTATTCCAGGCTTCAGCAAATGGTCGCGGCTAGAGATTTCTATTAGTTTATATGCTGCACGTGAACGATAACCCTCTTTTTTTGCTTGTTTGACAAAAAAATCATTTACGTGCTTCTTAATCCAAACTTTACTGGATTTGGCACTCTTCATTAAATGGAATTAAATCTTTCAAAAAAATCATGGTTACACCCCTCATCTCTTCTCGTTATCGTGTACTCAGGACCTATCCACGCCATTAACTCTGCAAAGATTTTGGTAGTTAAGTGTCCCAAATCGGATGAAGTATAAAAATCTAACAAGTTTAATATAAAAGCTGACTACCCAGAACGAAGCGTAGTTTTTAGCCTTATATGTGTTGCTATGTTCTGTCGACGTGAAGTTGTCTAGCACCTAAATATATTTCACACTGCGAATCATGTATTCCCTCGTTCCGCCCGGAGCCAGCACTTCTGCTACATCACCAGAATGTTTGCCAATCAAAGCGCGTGACATGGGGGAGTTGATGGAAATCTTACCTTGCTTAATATCTGCTTCATCGTTACCAACAATCTGGTAAGTTACCATCGTACTATTAGCTATGTCTTCAATATCAATGGTGGCACCAAAAACGCAAGCGCCATCCGCATCGATTAGTGCCGGGTTGATGATCTGTGCATTATAAAGTATTCTTTCCAGGTCGGAAATACGTCCTTCGATGAATCCTTGTCTCTCCTTTGCGGCATCGTATTCGGCATTTTCTGTAAGATCGCCATGTGAGCGGGCTTCAGCAATGGCAACAATTACTGAAGGGCGTTGCATGGTCTTCATTTTGTGCAGTTCGGAACGCAGTTTTTCCGCACCAATCACTGTCAATGGAATTGTACTCATGGGGTATGCTCTCGTCAGTTATTTCATTCGATTTTGATCGATGATCAGTATGGCTTCCAGCAAGTCTTGCTATGGTAAGATTGAAGTAAACATATTATCGAACTACAATTCCCTGTACTTATTACTTAGCGGCAAGCGTGTATGGTGCCAGCTAGGCTCATCCAGTTGCATGCAATGTCTGCAAGTCGTAAACTTGTAGCTCTCGTATATTTGCCATGCCGACGCATGCAGCACGCGCACCTGCCAACGTGGTGAAATACGTTACTCTTGCTTGCAATACGGCATGACGAATTGAATATGAATCCTGAATCGCGCTACGTTTGTCTTCTACTGTGTTGATGATTAAACTTATTTCTCCATTCTTAATCATATCAACAATGTGGGGGCGTCCTTCTGTTACCTTATTTATCGGAATAACCGTTAGCCCCGCCCTGGTTAGTTCAGTTGCGGTACCACGCGTAGCATAAAGGGTGAATCCTAATTCTGCAAGTTTGCGTGCGATTATCACCGCGTGAGGCTTATCCGATTGACGCACACTGATAAAAATTTTTCCGGAGGTGGGTAATTTGACTCCAGAAGCTAGTTGAGATTTAACGAATGCTTCTGCAAAAGTATGTCCTATTCCCATTACTTCACCAGTGGATTTCATTTCAGGTCCAAGTATGGTATCCACACCGGGAAATTTGATAAATGGGAACACGGCTTCTTTCACCGAATAATAGGAGGGAATCTTTTCACTAACTACACCCTGTTGGGCAAGCGTTACCCCTACCATGCAGCGTGCGGAAATTTTTGCCAACTGCAGTCCGGTAGCTTTGGATACAAAAGGCACAGTACGCGATGCTCTGGGGTTTACTTCAAGCACATAGACGGCATCTCCCTGAATCGCAAACTGCGCGTTCATAAGACCCACTACCTGAAGTGCAAGTGCCATTGCCTTAGTCTGCCTGCTTAATTCATCTTTTATAGTAGGCGATAGGCTGAAAGGAGGCAGTGAGCAGGCAGAATCACCTGAGTGTACACCAGCCTGTTCAATGTGTTCCATGATCCCGCCTATCAGTACAGTCTCGCCGTCACAGATCGCATCCACATCTACTTCAATAGCATCGTTGAGAAAACGATCCAATAACACTGGCGAGTCGTGGGACACTTTCACCGCCTCACGCATATAACGTTCAAGGTCTCGTTCTTCATGGACAATTTCCATAGCGCGCCCACCCAGTACATAACTAGGACGTACTACCAGTGGATAGCTAATTTCATTGGCAGCAGTTAGCGCAGCTGAAGGGCTACGCACAGTGCGG
This sequence comes from Betaproteobacteria bacterium, assembly GCA_004356775.1. GTDB lineage: Bacteria > Pseudomonadota > Gammaproteobacteria > Burkholderiales > Nitrosomonadaceae > BJGV01. The sequence continues at coordinate 3,113 of SMXG01000054.1, forward strand.
TTAACTGGTTGTTTCAGCCCAATCTGATGCAGCATTTTTTGGAAACGTTCGCGGTTTTCCGCGCAATCAATCATGTCTGGGCTGGTACCAATGATGGGCACACCATTGGCTTCAAGATCGCGAGCGAGTTTAAGTGGTGTTTGCCCACCATATTGTACGATCACGCCAAAAGGTTTCTCTACTAGGACAATTTCGAGCACATCCTCCAAGGTTAACGGCTCAAAATATAGGCGATCAGAAGTGTCGTAGTCAGTCGACACTGTCTCTGGATTGCAATTGACCATGATGGTCTCGAAGCCATCTTCACGTAAGGCCAGCGCAGCATGAACACAACAGTAATCGAATTCGATACCTTGGCCAATACGATTGGGTCCCCCACCTAGCACGATGATTTTTTTTCTGTCGGTAGGTAGTGCCTCACATTCTTCTTCATAAGTGGAGTACATATAAGCGGTGCGAGTAGCAAACTCAGCTGCACATGTATCAACGCGTTTGTATACCGGATGCAAATTGAGTCGATATCGCTCAGCACGCACTGCAGCTTGCTCTGTATTAAGTAGCTTTGCCAGGCGTTGGTCAGAAAAACCACTACGTTTCAGCTTGCGCAACGTACTCGGTTCAAGCACATCGAGAGTCTTGCCGGTGAGTGCTTGTTCCTGTTTGACTAGGTCTTCCACCTGAGCCAGGAACCACGGATCAATGCGTGTCAGCATATGAATTTCATTGAAGTCCATGCCACAACGAAATGCATCGGCTATGTACCAGATACGTTCCGGGCCAGGATCGCCCAATTCGGTTTTGATGATTTCGATATCGGTTGTTTTTTCACCTAGGCCGTCGGAACCGGTTTCCAGTCCACGAAGGGCTTTTTGGAGCGATTCCTGAAAAGTACGCCCGATCGCCATAACCTCTCCCACTGATTTCATTTGTGTTGTGAGACGGTCATTAGTCTGAGGGAATTTCTCGAAAGAAAAACGCGGAATTTTGGTAACAACATAGTCAATAGTTGGCTCGAATGAAGCCGGTGTTTCTCTGTTAGTAATGTCATTCCTAAGTTCATCTAGTGTATAGCCTATCGCAAGCTTAGATGCCACCTTGGCGATAGGGAAGCCGGTCGCCTTCGACGCTAAGGCGGAGGAACGTGATACTCGTGGATTCATTTCAATTACCAACATACGACCATCTTGCGGATTAATCGCAAACTGTACGTTAGAGCCGCCAGTTTCCACACCGATTTCACGCAACACTGCAATCGACGCATTGCGCATGATCTGGTATTCCTTGTCAGTCAGTGTTTGTGCTGGAGCAACTGTAATGGAGTCGCCGGTATGGATGCCCATTGGATCAAGATTTTCGATAGCACAGACGATGATGCAGTTGTCCAGCTTGTCCCGTACTACTTCCATCTCAAATTCTTTCCAGCCAATAACTGATTCTTCGATCAGCAATTCCTTAGTGGGCGAAATTTCCAGCCCATGCTCACATATACCGAGAAATTCTTCTCGGTTGTAGGCAATGCCACCTCCGCTACCACCCATTGTGAAAGAAGGACGGATGATGGTTGGGTAACCAATCATCGCCTGTACTTGTAGTGCTTCCTCCAGACTATGAGCGATGGCAGAACGCGCTGATCCTAAGTTAATCCTTGTCATGGCTTGCTTAAATTTCTCACGATCCTCAGCTTTATCAATGGCTTCACGCGATGCGCCGATCAATTCCACACCATATTTTTCTAGTACGCCATGCTTAGCTAGATCAAGGGTACAGTTCAACGCAGTCTGTCCGCCCATGGTTGGCAACAACGCATCGGGATGTTCAATAGCGATTATTTTTTCCACCGTCCGCCACGTAATCGGTTCGATATAAGTAGCATCTGCCATTTCTGGATCAGTCATGATTGTGGCTGGATTGGAATTCACCAGGACGACTCGATAGCCTTCCTCACGTAGTGCTTTACATGCTTGTGTACCGGAATAATCAAACTCACACGCCTGACCAATAATAATGGGTCCGGCTCCAATGATGAGGATTGATTTTATGTCAGTACGTTTAGGCATATTTTTCTAACTACATTACTCGCGAAAATGGAAAGAATCTCAACAGGTATTTTCCATGTCTATTTTTTTCGGTTTAATTCAGTTTTTATGGATCTCGATCATTTTGACAAACCGGTCAAATAGATAGTCAATATCGTGTGGTCCAGGACTTGCTTCTGGGTGACCCTGAAAAGAGAATGCCGAGCGGCCAATCAATTCGAATCCTTGTAGGCTATCGTCAAACAGCGACACATGTGTAACCCTTGCACTCTTAGGCAGTGTTTTGGCATCTATCATAAAACCATGGTTTTGGCTGGAAATCATGACCCGCCTGCTGTCCAGATCCTGCACTGGATGGTTAGCACCGTGATGGCCAAATTTCATCTTTATAGTTTTGGCGCCGCTTGCTAGCCCTAATAATTGATGTCCCAAGCAGATACCAAAAATCGGTATTTTTTTCTCAAGCAATTTTCTGATTGTGGCAATTGCGTAATCGCAAGGCTCAGGATCACCCGGCCCATTGGAGAGAAATACACCATCAGGTCGCAATGCAATAATCTCGTCAGCTGAAGTTTGAGCGGGAATAACTGTAACTCTGCAGCTTCGCTGTACTAACTTCCGAAGAATATTACGTTTGATGCCAAAATCCAATGCAGCAACATGGAAGCGAAGATCTTCCTGTGCCTGATAGTTATGTCCCAGCACCCATTCGCCTTCATTCCATTCATAAGGCTGCTCGCAGCTCACTACTTTGGCAAGATCCATTCCGGCCAGACCGGGGAATTCCCTAGCGCATTTTAATGCTTCAAATTCATCAACACGTCCTGCCATAAGACAGCCAGCTTGTGCGCCCTTTTCTCGTAGGATGCGTGTAAGTTTACGTGTGTCGATCTCCGCAATTGCTACCACACCTTGTTCTTTGAGGTAATCAGGCAAAGTCTGGGTTTTCCGCCAATTACTGGAGTTTAATGATAGATCCCGAATTACTAATCCAGCAGCATAAACCTTATTTACTTTACCGGATTCGACGTCGTCCAAATTGATACCGGTATTGCCTATGTGTGGGTAAGTCAGTGTAATAATCTGCCGGCAGTAGGATGGATCAGTGAGGATTTCCTGATAACCAGTCATTGCGGTGTTGAAAATCGTCTCACCCGTACTAACACCCTCTGCTCCAATTGATATGCCGCGAAAAATAGTGCCGTCAGCGAGTA
>SMXG01000055.1 GCA_004356775.1 Betaproteobacteria bacterium
AAATACTCGTACAAATCCGGATACTACGGTGGTCAAATTTGACCTACTATGGAATTTGCGTTTTGAAAGCAAGTACTCTCTAGAGAACTTTACTGCTATGACACAGTTGAGGTTGGAATAAATCTTGAAAAAACCACTATCAATTTCATCATCAAACGAATTAATTCACATAATCATCTTTGATCGCAGATAAGAAGACAACTAAAACACTTTTTGTCTATATCAAGCGGTGTCCAAATTTTTAACATTACAATTCCCCTATGTACAAACTTCCCCATGAAATTTTCAAGGCCTACGATATACGCGGTATTGTTGGCAAAACTTTAACTGCTGAGATTATCAAATCTATTGGTCACGCCATTGGCTCTGAAGCACGAGCCCGCAGTCTTATATCAATAGCAATAGGACGTGATGGCAGACTTTCTGGATCGGAACTAATACAAGCTCTTGCAAAGGGCTTACAGATAAGCGGCATCAACGTAATAGATGTAGGAATGGTCGCCACACCTATGCTCTACCTAGCAGCTCACGAACTATGCAATTATTCTGGTGTAATGGTCACCGGTAGCCACAATCCACCTAATTACAATGGCCTGAAAATTGTACTGGATGGTGAAACTTTGTCGGCCGAATCGATACAGGATTTACGTATACGGATTGAAAACAATGATTTTGTTAATGGTAATGGTAATTACTATAAACAAGACATAACCGAAATGTATCTAAAACGTATTACCAGTGATATCAAACTGGTGCGCCCGATGAAAATTATCGTTGACTGCGGCAATGGTGTGGCCGGTGCTTTTGCACCAACTCTCTACCGAAGGCTGGGATGCGAAGTCATCGAGATCTTTTGCGAGGTGGATGGGACTTTTCCCAATCATCACCCCGATCCATCAGTTCCTGAAAATCTACGTGATGTAATCCATGCACTGAATACAACCGACGCAGAAATTGGACTCGCCTTTGACGGCGATGGCGATCGCTTGGGTGTTGTTACGAAAAACGGTAACATTATTTACCCAGATCGTCAGTTAATGTTATTTGCTGCTGATATATTATCTAGGAATCCAGGCGGAAAAATCATTTTCGACGTAAAATGTACACGCAATTTAGCGCCATGGATTGAGCGTCACGGCGGCAAACCAATTATGTGGAAAACTGGGCATTCATTCATAAAAAGCAAGCTGAAAGAAACTGGCGCTTTACTGGCAGGCGAAATGAGTGGACACATTTTTTTTAAAGAACGCTGGTACGGATTCGACGACGGCCTTTACGCGGGCGCACGTTTACTGGAGTTACTTAGTCGCCACGCAGACAGCAACTCTACATTAAATGCGATTCCCGATACAATCAATACTCCGGAACTACAAATCAGGCTTGAAGAAGGTGAAAACTATACGCTTATCGCACAACTGCAGAAAACTGCACGCTTTGATAACTCGGAACGAGTCATCACCGTTGATGGGTTGCGGGTAGAATATAGAGATGGCTTTGGCTTGGCACGTTCCTCCAACACTACACCTGTGGTAGTGTTACGCTTTGAAGCAGACAACAAGATAGCATTAAAACGGATCCAAGACGATTTCCGTAAGGTTATCCTGCAAGCTAAGCCTGATGCAATATTGCCATTCTAATAACCTGATGCAGTATTGCCGTATTAATAATTTTACTTTGTGTGTTTAATTTATTCAATAAAATAGGAAGATAATATAAAAATCAGGGTTCTTTTTATCTGCATGGGCAATATCTGCCGCTCACCCACAGCAGAGGTAGTATTTAGACATCAAGTCAAAGCCGCAGGTTTAGAAAAAGTAATTCGTACCGATTCAGCTGGTACTCATGATTTTCATGTTGGCCAATCACCGGATAGTCGAGCACAGAGTGCAGCGATACAACGGGGCTATGATATGAAAGAATTACGTGCTCGTCAGGTGCATTTAAAAGACTTCAACACATTTCACCATATTCTTGCAATGGACAAACATAATTTCTCCATACTCAATCAACTCTGCCCGTCACAGCATAACCATAAACTTGGAATGCTAATGCAATACAGTAAAAAGTTCTCCGAATACGAAGAAGTACCTGATCCATATTTTGGTGGGTATTGGGGTTTTGAAAAAGTACTGAATATGATAGAGGATGCGGGACAAGAACTGCTTAACCATATTTGTAAAGAGAACTAGACACAAGCAATCTTGGCCCAAATAAAAAAGTGGGGAGGGGTTTCCCGCCCCATATTTACTCAATTTTGATCACTTTATTTGTGTGTCTCAATTTGTATCAGTGGTTCATGTTCTTCTACCGGCAGCGCAATAGATCTTCCTCTCCGCTGTTTCGGCAACGCTGGACCTTTAGTCGTAGCAACCTCCATAGTTGTTCTTTTTACCGGTATTGTCTCGATCATGACCAACTCACTTACAGCTAAATCCTGTGATTTGATATCACGCGACACTGGAGACTGCTGAATTACTTTAGGTTTAGATTCAGATGACACTTCTAGTTCTGCTACTAAGTCCGCGTTCTGAGTTCCAGTAAATTTACCTTGAAATGATTCTCCCTCTGCTGTAGTTGAGTTAGACATGGCTAGAGAAATTACCGGCTCTTTTACAGGTTTTTCTATAACTGGTAGCTTATCCACCTCAGATATTACTTGAGACACATTTGGCCCCGTCTCAAGAACCATTTCATCTGTATTTACAGTTTTAACAAGAGAAATGGGTTTTGGTGCGGCATCCGTATGATCGCCCACAGTCTCCTCGTGAGCTGGCTCATCATGCATAACTGCAGGTTGTATTGGCTGCCTGTCTCGTTCAGAAGTTTGTTCATTTCCGCGCTGGTCACGCCCTAAACGTACACCCCGATCACTCTGCCTACCGCCGCGACTCCGACGTGAGCGGACACTGTCTTCACATTGTGTCGTCTGATTTTCGATTGACAGCTGTTCCCCTCCTGTCAAAGACTTATCTTCTGTTTTAACTTTCTCATCACGTGATGGACGTGATTGTTTCTTACGCAAAGGACGTTCATCCTGGGTTTTTTGTCCACCATGCGGAGAATGTTGAGCAGCTACCTCTCGTCCCTGAATCAGAGCGCCCCCTATTTCACTCCCAGATTCATCGTATGCACCACGTCTCTGTTGCTGCCCACCTTCTATTTTCTTGTCACCACGTTCTCGATTTCGCCCTTCGCGACCACGATCGCGACGCCCGCGGTCTTGCCGCTGCAATTTTGTTTTTGCTTGTTTCGGTCCCGTAGTTTTCTCCTCTTCACCACTTATTGGTTTGAACCAACCAAAAACTCTGTCCAAAAAAGAAAGCTGCGCTTTTCTCCCGCGCATAGGAGCTGGCTGCGATGGCGTAATACTCCGCACCGCTGCTTGTTGTCTAACCGGTTTTGCTTCTTGTGCGGCTGACGGTAAGTTCACTTCTTTAGTTGGTTTCTCTACCATCTGATAACTAGTTTGGATCTCGCTTAGTTTCACGTTGTCATGGCGTAAACGATCAATATTGTAGTTTGGCGTTTCCAGATGAACATTAGGAATCAAAATTACATTTACTTTCAATCGTGTTTCAATAGTATGTATCTCCGCACGTTTCTCATTTAGCAGATATGTAGCTACATCCACTGGTACCTGGACATGAAGTGCGGCAGTACCCTCCTTCATTGCCTCTTCCTGAATGATCCTGAGAATATGGAGAGCGGAGGAATCTGTGTCACGAATGTGGCCAGTACTGTGACAACGCGGACAAGAAATGTAATTACTCTCACCCAACGAGGGACGTAATCGCTGACGCGATAACTCTAGTAAGCCAAATCGAGAAATCTTGCCTACGTTTACTCGCGCGCGGTCATAACGCAAAGCATCAAGTAAGCAGTTCTCCACTTCGCGCTGGTTACGAGTAACTTCCATATCAATAAAGTCAATAACTACAAGCCCGCCCAGATCACGCAGTCGTAATTGACGTGCAATTTCTTCTGCAGCTTCCAAGTTGGTGTTAAGTGCGGTCTGTTCGATATCTGAACCACGAGTGGCGCGCGCCGAGTTCACATCTATCGATACCAATGCTTCAGTGTGATCAATGACTATGGCACCACCCGAAGGCAACGTTACTTGTCGCGAGTAAGCTGTCTCGATTTGGTGCTCAATCTGGAAACGAGAGAATAACGGCACATCATCGCTATAAAGCTTGATGCGACTGACATTATCAGGCATAACGTGGCTCATAAACTGGTAGGCCTGCTCATGAATGCTTTCAGTATCGATTAGGATTTCACCAATCTCTTGATGGAAGTAATCACGTATGGCACGTGTTACTAGACTGCTTTCCTGGTAAATTAGAAATGCGCCGCTTTGGTTCTTGGAAGCATCCTCAATAGCACGCCATAGCTGCAACAGATAATTTAGATCCCACTGCAATTCTTCTTCACTACGACCTATACCTGCAGTTCGAGCAATAATGCTCATGCCAGGTGGAATAGCAAGATGCGACATCACTTCACGTAGTTCGGCGCGATCCTCGCCCTCAATACGACGAGACACTCCACCTCCGCGCGGGTTGTTGGGCATCAAAACCAAATGGCGCCCAGCCAGTGAAATGTAAGTAGTCAGAGTCGCGCCCTTGGTACCGCGCACATCCTTGTCTACCTGAACAATAAGTTCCTGGGACTCACGTAGTACATCTTGAACACGAAAACGTGCAGAATCAACACTTTCCTTGAAATAAGATCGAGAAATTTCCTTGAATGGTAGAAAACCGTGACGCTCGCCACCATAATCCATAAATACAGCTTCGAGGCTGGGCTCAATACGGGCAACGACCGCTTTATAGATGTTACTCTTGTACTGCTCTTTGCCGGCTAATTCAATGTCAAGATCAATAAGTTTCTGACCATCAACAATAGCGACACGAAGCTCTTCCGGCTGTGTCGCATTGAATAACATGCGTTTCATTATTATATTTCTCCCGCGCGCTGATCACGAGCGAGCAAGCCTTAGACGGCAGGACAACATCTGACCCACGTGTATAAGAATCTCTTAATAAGATAACTTTGTCATGCTATCGAGCTGCAGTTAAAAATTACCATTCTCCGGCTTGTCACTATAGGTACTGCTTTTTAATTAAGCAGAACTAGAAATTAAGTTTCTGTCAGATTTCAACTATGGCTACCCCAGAAAGCGGTAGCTACGATACTGAAATCTGCGTGTGCTTTGAACGCGCAATTCAATTACTATCGCTACTTTTATTGGTGAGCAACGTTAACCAAGTTTCGGAGTCGGCTCTTGGCCTTATTCTGTTAAAATCCCATCAACAGTGCCATTTTGCACACCGGGTAAAGGATAGAATTGGACTCCGAGTTAGTAAGTATAAGTAAAATTAAGGATTTAGGCAAAGATTTTCCTTCGAATACAGTGATCAAGGAAATCATTGGCGAAGACAGTAATGCCCAGCGTATAGATAATTTCTTGATTAAACGCCTCAAAGGTATTCCTAGAAGCCACATCTACCAGTCTCTACGCAGTGGCCAAGTACGGATCAACGGCAAGCGTGTCAAAGTTAACTACCGGTTGCAGAAAGGTGACACGGTACGTATCCCACCGGTAAGAAAAACGAAAAGTAATTCATCAAATAAAATGAAAATGGCTGAATTCAGATTCACTCCATTTGATGTTTTATTTCAGGATGAAGCCCTTTTGGTGATTAATAAGCCAGCCGGCATGGCGGTACACGGCGGAAGCAATATAAGCTTCGGCGTCATAGAACAGCTACGAGCCCAAAATCCTGATTGGAAATTTTTAGAACTAGTTCATCGTCTCGATAAAGAAACGTCTGGCGCCCTTCTACTTGCCAAGAAACGTGCAGTACTTGTCGAGTTACATCGACAGATCCGTGAAAGAAAAATGGAAAAACGCTACCTAGTACTGGTGAAGGGCAAATGGCATAATCCAAAACAGAGTGTGAAGTTGGCACTTAATAAATATATTACAACATCGGGAGAGCGACGTGTGACGGTAGCTATGGATGAAAAAGAGAAAAAAGGGAAAGTGGCGGCCCATACGGTGTTCACTTTGCAAAAATCCTGGCAGGATTTTAGTTTATTGGAAGCGGAACTAAAAACCGGACGTACTCATCAAATCCGCGTGCATCTTGCGCATTTGGGTTTTCCTATTGTAGGTGACGATAAATATGGTAATTATCTGCTTAATAAGAAACTGAATAGGCGTAGTGGACAAGGGCTCAATCTAAAGCGGATGTTTCTACATGCCTGCGTAACAGTGGTAACACACCCTATGACCGGTGAGAGATTACGCATAGAAGCACCACTAGCGAAGGATCTACAGAGATTTTTGAGTGGATTGAATAAGAGAGAATTGACAACACAGGCAAGGTGAATTCTGAATCCTTTATAGACTGATTTTATTCTTCTGATGAGCAAGAAATTCGATTTATTGGTGTTTAACTGGGATGGAACACTGGCGGACTCCGCAAATGTTATCGTATTTTCTATAACAGGGCGCAGCTCGTGATATGGAATTGGCTGAACCATCAAATGAAGAAGCACGTCATGTCATCTGTCTGGGGTTAAGCGAGGGCATAGAATACCTTTTTCCTGATCTCCCTTCACAAAAGATTGGATTATTATCCGATCGCTACTGACATCACTATCTTGCACACGACCAAGAAATTTCACTGTATGAGGGCGTAATCGAGATTATTAAAACCTTGCATACAGAAAATTTTCTATTATCCGTAGCAACTGGTAAAAGTCGTACTGAACTTAATTGTGCTTTCATGTCGAGTGGACCAGAGGGCTATTTTCACACCAGCCGCTGCGCCGATGAAACTTTTTCAAAACCCCATCCAGCAAGGATGCTAGAATTGATGGGGCAATTTGGCGTAGAAACTGAGCGCACTCTGATAATCGGAGACACCACTCATGACTTGCAAATGGCGATCAATGCTAGCGTCTCTGGGCTTGGCGTTACATATGGCGTCCATCCTAGAAAAAACTTGAATCTCTGGTACCACTTGCCTGTGTTGAAAGTGTGATGAAATTACGTTTATGGTTAAATACAAATATCTAATCCGTACAAGTAATAAACTTGTGGAGGGCGGCACAGGAATTTGCTTTAATGTAAAGCATAGCCATGAATCCGAAACTGCTGCAACATTTGTTATTCGTCATAAATGAAACGTCGATGCTTACCCCAATCGACACCTACATTGGAACCGAGTTAGACTTGATAGAAAGTAAATTTTTGATCGTTCAGGAGTATACTTAATTTATTTGGCTCTCGACGTGACTTTTGCACCCTATTTTGCACCCTAAAATGATGCCTATAAGGATAGGCCATGCAAGGAGAAAAGACTACAAGGTTTAAAAAATTGAGAAACGCAACAGTAATATTTATTTGAGGGACTAAAGTAATCATGTTTGACTCAGAAAACCGCCACGAGGGTTGGGAAAAACAGGCACTGGAGAAATTAGCATTCTCCTCTGTACAGGAGCAGCGTCGAGCGCGTCGCTGGGGCATCTTTTTCAAGTCGCTTACCTTTGTATACTTATTTATTCTTTTATTTCTTGGATTAGGTT
>SMXG01000056.1 GCA_004356775.1 Betaproteobacteria bacterium
GACTTCTACCAACACGTCACCCAATGGACGCGATACCTCCTCACCGCGAGTATAGGGCACTACACAGAAACTGCAATACTTACTACAACCTTCCATGATGGAAACAAAAGCGCTTACACGCCCTGTGCGTCCTTCAAGTTGAATCAGCGATTCTGGCAAATAATCGAATTTTTCAATTTCGGGAAAGGTAATATCTACCTGCGACTGGCCGGTCATTTTACGTGCTTCTATCATTTGTGGTAACCGGTGTAAAGTTTGTGGTCCGAACACTATATCTACATAAGGCGCACGCTTAACAATGGCTGCTCCCTCTTGACTGGCAACACAGCCACCCACACCAATGAGTAAATCAGGTTTAGCTCTTTTCAGAGACCTAACGCGTCCCAAATCATGAAACACCTTTTCCTGAGCTTTTTCGCGTACCGAGCAGGTGTTGAACAAAATCATGTCGGCATCATTAGGATTATCGGTCTTCTCCATACCTTGAGTAGCATGGAGCAAATCCGCAATTTTTTCGGAGTCGTACTCGTTCATCTGACAACCAAAGGTTTTAATGTAGAGTTTTTTGGCCATATAATAAAGTGCTACAATTAAACTATTTTTGAATATTAGTATTTGTTTCTATTCGTTTTCGTACTTTCCTTCTTCTCCCGACCGAATAGCCTCTTCGGAAGTAGGCAGCCAGATACGTTGCACGCTACCCGTGGATCCAACCCAGTATAAGATTGGACCAAATTCGGTAAGTGTCGATGGCAAAATAATAAGATTATTCGTCCCACGAATTTGCCCGCCCGCACCCAGTTGCAAAATCTCACCGTTTCTCAACACGGGGATAATCGATCGCTGTGAGCACGCTCAGCTTACTACCCAATGGAGGAAAAGGGAATAACCGAGATAATTGAGCATAAACATAGCTGGCAAAAACAGCCACCATAGCAATAAACACAATCAGCAGAAATAACTTTCTTTGCATAGTGAATTAGTTGCTGTTTCCCAAATCAGCATATGAGTACTTAGAAGAAAATAGAATAAAAATTGCACCAACTCTCTACGATCTAAATCTGGTTTAGTCTTAAAAGTTAATTGAAACAAGTTATGTTTATACTATAAGCGTAACGCATCATGGTTTATTTCATATCTAAGCCTAATTTGACGTAGCGAATGTTAAAGCATCAAGGTGATTCTTTTCAAAACTGCCACTTCCTGATGTCATTAAGCTCATTACGCAATGCCTCACACAGTACAGTACTAATACAAACGACAAACGATGCCCATTTGCCACTCAATCCAGACCGAAGTGGCTCATGCTAAAATAATTAGTAATATAAAATTTCATAATTCTTTCATTATTATATAAATGCCAAGTCCGCCCATACCCACAAAAATCGTTATTGCTACACGAGAAAGCGCTCTCGCCATCTGGCAGGCAAATTTTATAAGACATTGGCTAGTAGAATTATACCCACAAAGCGAAATCAGCCTACTTAGTATGACCACCCGCGGCGACCAAATACTCGATACCACACTCTCAAAAATTGGAGGCAAGGGATTGTTTATAAAAGAATTAGAGCAATCCATGTCAGATGGCCGTGCAGATATTGCTGTACATTCCATGAAAGACGTACCGATGAATATACCTACAGGATATGTGCTGGCTGCCATTGTAAAACGTGAAGATCCACGTGATGCTTTTATCTCCAACCAATACACCAGCCTTGAAGTACTCCCCACTGGCAGCGTGGTAGGTACTTCTAGCCTACGGCGCGAAAGCCAATTGCGCGCACGTTTTCCTCATTTGCAAGTGCAACCGCTACGCGGCAATGTACAAACACGATTGCGCAAGCTGGATGAAGGACAATATGCAGCGATTATTCTGGCGGCGGCAGGACTGAAACGGCTGGGACTAGCTAACCGTATTACCACATTGTTGAGTCCTGAACAAAGCCTTCCGGCGGTGGGACAGGGAGCACTGGGAATCGAATGTCTTTCCGATAAATCGGATTTAGTAAAACTCATGCAACCACTACATCACCTTGAAACTGCTCAGTGTGTAGAGGCAGAACGTGCTATGAGCCGCGAGCTGGGGGGAAGTTGTCAGGTACCTCTTGGTGGCTTTGCAGAAATTACAGGAAAAGAATTGCATTTGCGCGGATTCGTGGCAAGCCCTGACGGATCGTGCATGGTAAGTGATCAATTGAGTGGTAAAGCAGAAACAGGTGCAACTATGGGCGTACACTTGGCACGAAATTTAAAAGCACAAGGTGCAGACGAAATTCTGGCGGCACTGGAATTTACAAACGGTTAAACGGGTAATTGTCCCAATCAAATAGATACGCAAGAACAACATTCTAGTTATTTGGTTTGTACGCCAAGGAAACTATATTACTACAGGGATTCGTACAACGAATAGTAATTCAATGATATTTTAGCGGATGGAAATGAAATTTTTACAATGCATGTAGATTATTTTTCTGATAGCAACGGGACTAGGAGTTACCCTTTAAAGAAATAATGAGCGCAGAAATTCAACCTGATGTTACTGACAAGCCACAAGGTCTGCGTAGCCGGATTAATCCACTGCTAATTGCTGCTATGGTCGTTGCTGTCATTATGGCGTGGCAGTGGTATGAAACTCGCAGCCAAATAGCAAACTTACAACAAGAACTTGAAAAGCGCATGGTAGAAATGGATGCTTCCAATAAGGAGTTACGTAATATTTCTACCAAAGAACGAGAAAAACGGGAAGAGGTAGAAACCAGATTTAAGCTGCTTGAAACTAATCTAACTGAATCAATAAGTCGACAGGTAGCACTAGAAAAGCTCTACCAAGATTTTGCCCCTAATCGCGATGAAGTAACGATGGAAGAGGTGGAACAATTGTTGCTTATTGCAAACCAGCAACTACAACTGGCAAATAACGTGAAGGCTGCTCTAATCGCAATGCAAGAAGCCGATGTTCGATTGCAACGTATTAACCGCCCACAACTCTCTCCTCTACGCAAGGCCCTAGCTAAAGATATGGATCTGCTGAAAGCTGTGCCAAATGTAGATACTATGGAAATGAGCTTACGCCTTGAAAGTCTTGCTCAAACAGTAGATAAATTACCACTAGCAATGGAAATTCGTCCGCCAAAAACCAATGCTGTTTCACAGGTGACTTGGGCACCAGAAGGAGTATGGCCAAAACTCTTGCAAGAAGTTTGGAACGACATAAAGCAACTGGTACGTATTCAGAATATGGATGAGCGGGAGATACCACTATTATCCCCATCACAGTCCTATTTTCTGCGCGAGAATCTCAAATTGCGCCTATTGTCAGCACATCATGCTCTGCTGGCTCGCAATGCAGTAAGCTTCAAAGCTAATCTTAAAATTTCTATAAATTGGATCAACCGGTATTACGACAATAAATCGAAGCCTGCTACTAGCATGCTCGAAATATTACGTCAATTGCACGATAGCGAAATTAGCATCGAGTTACCCAATATCTCTGCAAGCTATGATGCGGTGCGTAATTACCGTCTTGCACGCATCCAGGAGAAATAGATGAAGCAGGCTTTCTGGTTACTGGCGTTGTGTACAGCTGCAGTTGTGATGGCACTCGCAGCTAAACATAATAGTGGATACGTTCTGCTGGTAGTGCAACCATACCGTATTGAGCTTTCGCTCAATATGTTAGTGGTATTGCTAGTTGCACTATTTTTTATTGGCTATTTTGCAGTGAGGCTAGCAAGTATTACCCTGCGATTACCAACGGAGGTACATAAATTTCGAATGCGACGACGTCACGAGGCAGCGCATGTGGCGATGCTTAATGGGATAAAGGCATTCTTAGAGGGACGTTATGCTAAGGCCGAGAAAGCTGCAGCTACAGCGCTGAAATTTAAAGAATCTTCCGTAGCTATCGCAATTAATACTGTCATCGCAGCCCGTTCTGCTCACGAACTGACAAAATATTCTCAGCGTGATGAATTTATTGACATGTTAGAAAATAATGCTCCCAAAGAAATGGCGCTTCGGCTCGTAACAAAAGCTGAGTTGTTACTGGATGAACACCATTACGAAGAAGCACTAAAGGTTTTACACACCTTACATACCACGGAGAAACATCAGCATACTGCGGCACTGAGGTTAGAATTAAAAGCACAGCAGCAATCCAATAATTGGGACAAAGTACTGGACCTCGTTGACCAACTAACAAAACGCAGCGCCTTTGATAAAACACTGGCCGAGGAATTACGGTGCCACGCCCACTTGGAAAACTTTAAAAACAGAGCATGGAGCACACAATCGCTTCATCAATACTGGAAGAGTATGCCCTCAGTAGAGAAGGAAAACAGTAAGCTAGCTTCTTCTGCCGCACAAGCACACATTGCACTTGGCGATTGTGTGACAGCCCACCAGATCATTGAGCAAAGTTTGGACAAACAATGGAATTCCGAATTGGTCAAAATCTATGCGGATTGCTTGGAAGGGAATGTAATTAGGCAAATTGAATATGCTGAAACATGGTGGCTTAAATTCTATCCAAACGACACTTATCTATTGTTAACTCTTGGAAAACTTTGTTTCCAATGCGAGCTATGGGGCAAAGCACAAAACTATCTGGAATCCAGTATTTCGGTTGAACCCAATCACGAAACCCATCTCCTATTGGCACAACTAAACGAGAAAATTGGCAAACCCGAACTAGCAAGGGATCACTATAGAAAAGGACTAGAACTAGCATTGCAACGTCCAGGACAAGGAAAATGAAGTTATGGGACTCTGGACACTACATCCAGAATATTTTGATCAACAAGGATTCGTCGCGCTTTGGCGCGAAAGCGTTGCTGGCACAAAATGTGTTGAAAAGTAGAACTAAAGTTATGGTCGCCATCCCCATCTACCGCTTTCAAACTCACTCCAATGCGCTTGGATGCATTTCTGATTATCTACCACATGTTATTACAGGCGGAGGCAAACCAGTGCGGCTATTGTTTTGAGAAAACAAAAATAATATCTGCTTGCATGTACTGTAAAATGGAATAAACTAACGGCCGTTTGATGTACGAGTGGAAGCACCTTGGCAAGAAACTTGCCAATCGGAATCATTCGCTATGGATTAAATGGAAAAACGTGAAGACTCCAAAACTGCACCCTTTGTTCAGAATCATCGCAGGAGAGCCGTAGAAATGGGAAAAAAGATATAGCCACTTACAATTTTGACTCGCTCGACGAAGCAGTAAATGAGTCGGAAAAGAATTCATCCTCCGGTAGGCCGCGTAGATTGATAAAATCTTTGCGGGCCGCCTCCACCATCACTGGCGCTCCACAGGCATACACTTGATATCCGGAAAGACTGTCGAAATCCTGTAACACGGACTGATGCACCAACCCGATTCTTCCTTGCCAAGCGTCTGTTGGTAACGCTTTGGATAATACCGGAATAAATGAGAAATTATCGTGTTCTTGCTGCCAGCTTCCTGCCAGATCAACCAGATAGAGTTCAGCCTTAGTGCGAACACCCCAATAAAGAACCATTTGCCGATCGTTACCGCGTATTTCGGCAACATGGAAAGCATGTTCAAGAATACTTTTTACCGGCGCGAAACCAGTACCACTGGCAACAAAAATAATCGGTTTGTCCGAATCCTCGTGCAGAATGAAAGTCCCAAGAGGTCCCTCAAAGCGCAGTATATCCCTTTCTTTCATGCATGAGAATGTATGCTCAGCAAACACGCCACCCGGATAGTTACGTACATGTAGCTGCAACAGATCATCATCATGTGGAGCATTTGCCAAAGAGAAACTTCGATGTTCACCATCTTTCATCAAAATATCGATATATTGTCCAGCAAGAAATTGCAGTCGTTCATTGGTAGGAATCCTTAGAGAAATGATCATGACATCGGATGCTACCCGTTCCATCTTTTGTACACGACAAGGCAACTTCCTAACTTTAATATCCTTAATCGCTCCGATTTCATGGCATTCGATCACCAGTTCTGACAATGGCAAGGCACAACAAAACAGTGCCATGCCTGCCTGTTTCTCCACTTCTGTGAGCGTATCTCCGTCATGCCTGCCGAAATCCACTTTTCCCTGTATGATTTTGCCTTTGCAAGTTCCACAGGCACCATTACGACAACCATATGGAAGTGAAAAACCTTCTCGTAATGCAGCTTGAAGAACGGTTTCTCCAGTCTCGGCATTGAAAACGTGGTTACTGGGATTAATAGTGATTCGATACGACATCAGATTATTGGCAAGTTAACAAAAATAACCGGCGGAAAACGATATAAGTCACTATGAAACAAATACTTTTACTTGTCGGATGCGGCAGTATTGCCTTGAGAGCAGCTCCTTTGCTACGTGTACACTACCGGCTATTAGGCCTATCTCGTCGTTTGGAAAATCATGGCCAGCTTCGTTTATGCGGAATTACCCCGGTATTTGGAGACCTCGACAAGCCCAAGAGCCTTAATAGGCTCGCAGGAATAGCTCACGCGGTATTACATCTAGCACCACCACCCAATCATGGCGAACGCGATATGCGTACTACTAATCTCCTGGCGGCACTGACAAAACGACCAACTATCAAAGAGATAATGTTACCACAACAGCTTATCTACATCAGCACCAGCGGAGTATACGGTGATTGCAATGGCGCCCTGATAGACGAAACCTACCCGATCAACCCACGAACGAAACGCTCAATGCGTCGGGCCGACGCGGAAAAACAGGTACGTAACTGGGGACTACGCAATCGCGTGAGAGTTTCGATTCTGCGTGTGCCAGGGATTTACGCTGCCGACCGGCTGCCACTAGCTCGCTTGCAGGAGAGAACCCCGATATTGCTTCCGGATGAAGATTGCTATACTAACTGCATTCATGCCGATGATCTTGTACGTATTATTTTTGCAGCATTACGCTACGCAAAGCCAGGAAGGATTTACCACGCCTGCGATGACTCTCGTCTAAAAATGGGAGATTATTTTGATCTGATTGCGGATCGCTCTGGTATACCACGTCCGCCTCGTGTTGCCCGTGCCTATGCCAACGAGCACATTTCGGCCGGGATACTGTCATATATGGAAGAATCAAGACAGCTAATGAATATACGCATAAAAAATGAACTGCATGTAAATCTGCGCTACCCAACTGTAGCCGAGGGCATTACTGCATGTAAAGCAGCCAAACTAGAAAGCAGGTAAAATTCTGTCTGCCAAATTACCGGGCACGAATTATTTCAATGAATCCCATACTTATCATAACCAATATGCCAGACAAAATGAGGGCCCTGACGCTTGCAGAAAAGTTGATTAGTAAGCGACTGGCTGCCTGCGTTAACGTACAGGCAGAATGCACTTCTGTCTATCGATGGCAGGATAAGATCGAAACTACCAGGGAGGTACCAATATTTATCAAAACCCTGGCGCAGCATTACATCCAGGTAGAAAAAGCAATAAAAGCGGCACACCCCGACGAACTACCTGAAATTATTACTGTCCCAATAAGCGGCGGTCTACCTGCATATTTGCGGTGGATTGCTGATGAAACGCTGATCTTAGACAAAAAATAAACAAATCCGAATCCTATGCACCTAATTAGATTTTTCCTGCTATTACTTTGCTTTACTTGCATCAATGCTTTTGCTACGAAGGGAAAGCCTTCTGGCCTGCTATCCGAATTGCAACAGCTCAGTACAAACTTTGCGCAAAATGAACAGGAATTGCTGCCTCCTGATCAGGCTTTCAAGCTGACAATCAGGGTGCGTAATGCGAATACGTTGGTTGCGGAATTTGAACCAACAAAAAACTATTATTTTTATAAGGACAAAATTGCATTTAAGTCACAAAGTACTGGAACACTAATAGAAAAAATTTTTCTGCCTCAAGGAAAAATGAAGGATGATCTGCTCTTCGGCCAAACCGAGGTCTATTACAAAACATTCCAAGCTGTAATTTCCTTGAAGCATGGCGCATTAGCAACAAACCAACTGACCCTTGCAGCCACCTATCAGGGCTGCAACGAGCCTATAGGTGTGTGTTATGCACCTATTGATAAGGTAATTAAATTAACTCTCCCGTTGGCAAAGTCCGCGGTTGGAGTTGTGGCCGAAACAGTGAGCAATAATGCAACTGCGGCAACAGCTTTTATAAATACCAAACCAGATCCTGCGGCTGAATTATTCTATCCCTCAGACAAGCCCCTTTCCGTTGAGACGGAATCCAAAAGGATAGACCGAATGTTCAAGGGCGGTGACTTCTGGCTGATCCTGACAAGTTTCTTTGGCATTGGCCTACTACTTTCCTTCACACCCTGTGTATTCCCTATGTTTCCAATTTTGTCAGGGATCATTGCAAATAGGGGGCAACATCTTACTAAAACCCATGGATTTATTCTGGCACTCGCTTACGTTTTGGGAATGTCTCTCACATACTCTGCAGCAGGAGTGGCCGCTGGGCTCTCTGGTGCAATGCTCTCTGCCGTCCTGCAAAACGCTTGGGTGCTAGGAGGATTCGCACTCGTATTCGTCATTTTGGCTTTTTCCATGTTCGGCTTCTATGAACTGCAATTACCAAGTTCTCTACAAAGCAAACTCTCTGAAGAAGCAGGACATTTAAAAGGCGGATATTTGACCAGCGTTTTTGGTATGGGCGTGCTATCCGCACTGATAATCGGACCCTGCGTGGCTGCACCACTGGCTGGGGCGCTACTGTACATCAGCCAAACTCGAGACGTAGTACTGGGTGCTTCAGCGCTATTCATTATGGCATTAGGCATGGGTGTACCACTATTACTACTAGGTGCATCTGCTGGAGCACTTTTACCAAAAGTAGGACCCTGGATGGAATCGGTTAAGCGTTTTTTTGGCGTACTGCTTCTAGGTGTGGCGATCTGGCTGATATCACCAGTGCTCCCAGCAGCTGTTCACATGCTGATGTGGGCAGCTCTATTAATCGTCTCTGCCATTTATTTGCACGCTGTTGACCCGTTACCAACAGGAGCTCCCGGGTTTCGCAAACTTTTCAAAGGATTCGGCATTATTGCTTTGCTTTTTGGTGTTGCCCTATTAGCAGGTGTTCTGTCCGGTAGCCGTGATATTCTACAACCTCTATCAAAGATAAGTATTTCCAGCATCAATGAAAAAGATGCTAACAGGATAAATACCGACGAAGTTGGACACCTGACATTCCATCGAGTGAATTCTTTAGCAAAACTTAATAAGCGTATTATCCAGTCACAAAACAAATACGTAATGTTAGATTTTTATGCTGACTGGTGTATTTCGTGCAAGGAAATGGAGCGCTTTACATTTACTGATGCTAAAGTGCAATCTAGGTTGAAAGATGTAGTATTGTTGCAAGCTGACGTCACCGCGGGTACGCCTAATGATGCCGCACTGCTCAAGCATTTCAAACTGTTCGGACCTCCTGGAATTTTGTTTTTCGACCGCAATGGGCGTGAAATTCCTGATGCTAAAGTCATTGGCTATCAAAACAAGGAAGATTTTCTCGCCATACTAGACGCCGTGCTGATCTAAATGACTACATTTAGACGGACACTGTTATACATGGGCGTGACTGTACTTTCTGTAACTGCCGGCTTCTTGCTACAGGGCAAGCTGACTAACAGTGATCTAGAACCTATGACTATAGATGCACCTGTAACAAATAAGGGTGCAAAAATAATTCTCGCAGCTACCCTACCCGACCTTCAAGGCAAGAATCAGCTCATTTCACAGTGGCGCGGAAAAGTTCTGGTAGTAAATTTCTGGGCAACGTGGTGCGAACCTTGCCGCAGAGAAATTCCAGAATTCATTGAACTTCAGGATAAATTCCATGATCAAGGACTACTTTTTATCGGCATCGCGTTAGATCAAAAGATAAAGGTGATGCGATATAGCAAAGAAATTGGCATCAATTATCCCGTTCTGTTGGGGGGCATAGAAGCCATGACACTTGCTGAATCAGCTGGAAACCGCCATGCAGTATTGCCATTTACTGTGATATTCGATCGTGACGGGAAAATCACCAGTACTCATCTTGGCCGCATCACTCGAGACAAGCTGGAACCTATGCTCAAACACTTGTTATAAGTGTAGAGTCGCCTTAAAAATCAAGGTGTACTCAAATTTCCACAATAATCAAGCACGACCGCACATGCCCCAATTAACAAATTTGACCTATGATATTGGAAGAGCATTTAAGTAGACAGATTACCTGAGAGAGAACTTTGCTCTGCTGCCGAGTTTGTTACCATCAGCCTCTGGCTCAATTTTAGGCTCTGACACAAATACCCTATTGCTCGAAATACCACCTTCTTCGACCAACCAATCACGTGCAGCTTTGGCACGGTTCTCAGCAAGTTGCCGCAACTCGTCATCACCAGCATTAATGTTAGCAAGCATCAACTGCTCCATTTCTGGCACTGGCAGATCTTTTGTGAAACCAATTGCATTTTTTGGTTTAGCAAACTTTTCTTCTTTGTAAGCAAGTTCTAGAAACTTTTCATATTCTTCTGGCTTCAGTTCAACATCCTCCAGGGAACCACCTGCCTCACCTTTCTCGACCCCTTCTAACAATTTCTGAACCTTGACTTTACGTTCAAGCATCGCTCGTTTAAGACCGTCTCGATCATTTTCCGGATCGGCATAGCCCGTAATCTCCACCTGGAGCGCCGGTCGGTTAGTCAAAGCTTTGGACAACACTTGCAGACGTTTCTCAGCCTCCGGCTCGACTCGTCCGTAACCAGGCGAGAAATCAATCTCTGATAGTTCTTCCCCATCACCGAAAAGCGAGCCAAGCATTGCGAATGGAGCGGTGACCGCCTTAGTAAGCAGATTAACAATGACCTTGACGATTACCCCTCCAATACTAAATTCTGGGTCGTTAAGTGAGCCGCTAATTGGTAAATGGATATCGATCTCGCCATGGCGGTTCTTTAGCAACGCTAAAGCAAGAGTTACAGGAATATCCAATGCATCTGGGCTCCCAATCTTCTCGCCAAGAGTCAATTGATCAAGAAAAATATGGTTCTCCGCTTTTAGTTCGCCCTCTTTGATGTGATAGCGGATGTCAACCGATAGCTTGCCTTTCTCAATAACATACCCTACATATTTGCTGGAATATGGACTGAATGTCGGCAGGTCAATACCTGTCACTTTTGCGTCAATATCGAGGGAGAGCTCACTGCCAAACGGGTCTACTCTGCCTATAATTTTAAGAGGTGCTGATTTATTCACTGTACCACGAATATCAATTTCTCCTGGCATACCGGGATTCAACGGTCCAATGCGACCAGCAATTCCAGTCAGGTTTGCGCGATAATTGGGTTTAATGAACTGATCGTCGAAGTTGATATTGCCATTCTGCAATACCACCCGACCGATGTGAATCGGAGTGACTTTGCCCGCTCGCGATTTCGCTGAAGTTGTTGTTGCAAGTATGGACTGAGTAGATGGTACTTCCTTTGTGTCATTATCTTGCCGAACGATGTTCTTGAGATTGATTTCCCCCTTCGGCGAGATCTTCACATTTGCAAAGAAATCGGCAATCGTAACTGAAGCAACATCTACACGGAGGGGCTCATTGACGAACTTAATTCCGCCAATGTCGAGCCTTCGCCAGCGCAGAAGATCCGTCGCACTCGCCTTGTCAAGAATGTTAAAATTAGAGAATCGGCTCTTACCACTTAATACTATCTTCAAAGGCTCCCCGTCTGCCTTTACCTTGCCCTGGAAGGATGCTTTACCACGAGTGAGCAGCGCATTCAATTGATCTCCGGCCCAACCCTGTAGCGATACAAGATCAATATCTTTTGCGTCAATGACAAAATCAAATGCCAATGGTGCCCAAGCTAGAGAACCATTTGTTTCAAGGTTACCACGCTGATTCACCGTAGCTTGTAATGCTAACTTGAGCGGAAGGACGCCGTTAAGATCAATGTTGTCGACGGTTACATTGAGTGGTTCGACCACCATCGGCGCCACTTTTGTAAGAGTAAGGTCTTCAAAAAGCAGTGCTGCATCCACTATTTTTAAGTTATCAACTGTTGCTGTCCATGCTTCGATGGCTTTCGCTGCCAATGATCGTCGCCGAAGTGTGGATGATTGTTCGTCAGGAAGTGGCGTAAAAAGATGAGTCAGATTAAGCTGACCATCGGTTTCGCGGCGTATCGATACCTTGAACTGATCAAGCGTCACCACGCCAAGTGCAACATTTTTCTGTGTGGGATCAACCACGATCTTGTTTACACTTAATTTCGGAAGGCTCAATATAGGTTCTGTCTTGCCCGGTTGCACCAACACTGCACCTGTCAGGACCAGCGCGACTTGTGCCGGTTTCTTTCCACTCAGCTCAACTTCAGTTAGCATGACGTCAAGCTGGTCGAACTTCACATTATATGGCGCTTCCATTATCCTATTTTCAATCTCAAACTTCCGCAGCGAGGTACGACCAGATAAGACAATACTTGATGATTTACCAGTCTCCTGTGTAAAGCTTAGTTGTAAGTCGCTATCGAAATATCCTGAAAGTAGACTAATGCCAAGCGGGATCGGTGAATACTCATCTATTCGTGTCAAATCAATATTGTTGAGCCTAAGCTCAAGTATTGCTTCACGTTTTCTTGAAAAAGGTCGCAACTTACCGTTAAGAGCGATGGGCGCACCGTTTACCTTTGCGCTAAAGTACGGCTCGATCCAAGTTGTCAGATGACTTTCAAAACTAGAAACAAATGGGACGCCAAGGTTAATTTCAGAAACTTTTTGATAGCTCTTCTTGAACTGATCAATGAACTCAAACCGACCGCCTTCAATGACAATATTACTAACTGAGAACATTGTCTTGCTGTCATCTTCCGGCTGTTCCAAAAATTTTTCAATCAAATCGGTAATATTGAAGTGGTTTTCACCTTCGCGAACCAGACGCAGCATTGGTGCCTTTATTGTTACTGAACTAACTACCGGCGCACGATGAATAATAGATTCCGTACTGAGATTGACATACAATTCATCAACAGAAAACAAGGCTTTATCAGAGTCTGCGCTCGCCGCCTTTTCTCCTACTCGAAAGCCGCGAACGGTTACTTCCAGTGTGTAAGGTTGAATGTCTATAGACTGGACCGACACAGGTCGGTGTAAAGTTTCTGACAACACCGTTTCAAGTTTGTTCTTGACGTAGCCAGGAAGCCAGAAATAACCAAGTAACCCGAAAAGAACAATGGTAACAACAAGAACGCCGAGGCTTATTCTTAAATATTTGTTGGTAACAAAGCGCCGGAGAAATTCAGTCTGGATCATGTTCGCACAGATTCTTAGGTGTTTCAGGCAACAATTAGGGGATGGTTAAAAGGATAGGGATTTAAACCATTTATGCTTAAATATACGCCCAGCAAGCTGATGGGTCAACGAACTACAGACAAACTGCAGATCAAAACCAAACACTTAAAATTCTTGAGTTTGCTCAAAGAAAAATCTGTTGCAAAGGAAGAATCTAGGCAAGAAACCCTTGTTACAATGTCTGCAGTCTATAAGATAGTAAATACAATGCCATTTGATCAAGTAGTACAAACCAAACTAATCCACAGATACTTAATTGACACTTTTTCACCCAAATGTATGCATGGCTAACTTTTGATTTATCATTATTTAGTTACTAAATTTAAACTTGCCGAAATCGAGAACGGTACTCCAAAATACATTTAATTATGACAAGATAACATTACCATCGGAAGAGATGCCTATATCGGGCAGTTTATTATAAGTACCGTAAGCTAACGTCGTTTACATCAAAGTACTGGGGTAGGAAGAAGTGCCTACTTTGAACTGCACACGATATAGCCGAAGCATGCTTTAGGTATTCTCAAGTTTTAGAAAGATGGGGCGTTACTTTCTTATAGAAGCGTCACATCAACACTGTCACTAAACATTTACCTGATTATGCTTGTAATTGATATCAGTTTTTCTGGTAACAGATACCAGCAGACACCTATCCTAATAAGGGATGCGTTTTATATATGAAAAGCATATATTTGGTTGCTGGGGCTCGTCCAAACTTTATGAAGATCGCCCCTATCGTACGTGCCCTACAGGCGCATGGCAAATTGGCATTCAAAATTATTCATACTGGCCAGCACTACGACCGGGATATGAATGATGTTTTCTTTGAGGAACTGGGTATTCCTGAACCAGATGTCTTTATGTCGGCCGGTGGCGGTAGTCACTCTCAGCAAACTGGCAAGATCATGGTGGCTTTTGAGGAGCTCTGTCAGGTTAAACGGCCTGATGCAGTTCTGGTGGTAGGCGATGTAAATTCAACACTGGCCTGCTCGATTGTGTCTAAAAAGCTTAACATCCCAGTAGCCCACGTAGAAGCTGGTCTACGCAGTGGCGACATGACCATGCCGGAAGAAATTAACCGCTTGGTCACCGACAGTATTTCGGATTGGTTCTTTGTAACCGAGCCAAGCGGAATTGCTCACTTAAAGCGCGAAGGAAAATCGGATTCAGAGATTCATTACGTCGGACATGTAATGATCGACAATTTGTTATTCCAAGCAAAGAAGTTAGCTAATATCGATACCTCAGTTTTTGAAACGAATAGTTTTAAGACGGATCATGTACTTCGCAACAAGCAATACGGAGTGATTACACTACATAGACCAAGTAATGTGGATAATGTCGAGATGATGACACGTATTAGCAAAGCATTGAAAGAAATTGCAACTGAGTTGCCGATGATTTTCCCAGTGCACCCGCGTACTCGAGCGAATTTGAAGAAATTTGACATAGATCTTGGGCCAAACATCATGCTAGTTGGTCCACAGGCTTATATGGCTTTCCTTAATTTGTGGAAAGACGCTGCCGTGGTACTAACTGACAGCGGTGGTTTACAAGAAGAAACCACCGCCCTAGGTACGCCGTGTATCACCATCCGTGAAAACACCGAGCGACCGATCACTGTGGAAGAGGGCTCCAACGTTCTAGTAGGTACGAATCCGGTACGGATTATCGCCGAGGTGCGCAAAATACTGCGCGGTGAAGGCAAGCAAGGCCGTAGGCCAAACATGTGGGACGGCAAAGCTGCGGAGCGAATCGTCAAAGTACTTGCGGAAAAACTTGCACATGGTTAATAGATGAAACACCAAGAGGCGTTACGCAAAAGTTGTATTGAATACAATTTATGATCAAATACTAGTTAAACAGATAAAATAGGTAACTCATATTGGGAGCCTCCATGCATTCGTTGACCCCTGTTATTCTCTGCGGCGGCTCTGGTACACGCCTATGGCCACTCTCGCGTGAGCAATATCCCAAGCAGCTTCTGCCACTGCTAAATAGCGAAAATTCTCTGTTGCAAGATACAGTTCGTCGTATGGAAGGACTAACAGGCGTACAGCTTGGGGCAACAATGGTGGTTTGTAATGAGGAATACCGTTTCGTAGTCGCCGAGCAGCTACGAGTAATGAACAAGGTGGCCTCGATTCTACTCGAACCTGTAGGACGTAACACGGCACCAGCCTTAACACTTGCAGCATTGGCATCGATGCAGAGTGGGAATGATCCGATCCTTCTAGTAATGCCTGCAGATCATATGATTATGGATACAGCAGCTTTTCATGTTGTGATACACAAAAGTATAAAACCTGCTGCAGAAGGCGCAATAATTACCTTTGGCATCACACCAGATTCACCCGAAACGGGTTACGGTTACATCCAATCTGGTGCAGCGTTTGAGGAAGATGGATTTTTTCACATCGAACGCTTTGTCGAAAAACCGGATTTTGACACGGCACAGGCTTATCTAGATGCTGGCTCTTATCTATGGAACAGTGGATTGTTTATGATGCGTGCTTCGGTGTGGCTTTCAGCCATTGGCTACTGCCGGGCAGATATTCTTATGGCTTGCCAAACAGCCTGGAATCAGAGTTCAGTCGATGGTGATTTTTTACGCGTGGAAAAAACAGCATTTGTGCAGTGCCCAATCGATTCAATCGACTATGCGGTAATGGAAAACATTGCCACTGGTGTGGATTCGTTACCGACAGGGATAGTGATTCCGTTCTCGGCAGGGTGGTCTGATGTCGGCACATGGGATTCTCTGTGGCAGATACTGCCCAAAGACAACAAGGGCAATGTGTCAAAGGGTGATGTATTGCTGCATGACTGCCATAATTCATTGGTTATGTCAGGAAACCGTCTGGTGGCATGCGTAGGAATAGAAGATATAGTGGTAATTGAAACGCCTGATGCCATTCTGGTGGCCCACAAGGACAAGACTCAGGATGTAAAGAAAATTGTTGACAGACTAAAGCGCGAGAAGCGCACTGAAGGCCAGTTGCACCGCAAAATATTTCGACCATGGGGCTGGTATGACTGTGTAGACATTGGCGAACGTTTTCAGGTTAAACGCATTGTTGTCAAGCCGAACGCATCACTATCACTGCAAATGCATCACTACCGCGCCGAACATTGGATCGTGGTTAGAGGAACCGCACGAGTAACCCGCGGTGATACCAAGTATCTGGTATCCGAAAACGAATCTACTTTTATTCCACTTGGTACCCGTCATCGCCTGGAGAACCCTGGTTCCGTACCACTTGAGATAATCGAAGTACAATCAGGATCATATTTGGGCGAAGACGATATTGTACGCTTTGAAGATGATTATGGACGTTTATGAAATTTAAAAACTTTCTACTGCCATAGTATGAACATTCTACTATGAACATACTATAGACAAACCTACTAATCTAACTCTGTCTACCACTTATAAATTCACGTAAATCAGATTTTATCGTACATGATATTGATTAACACTAACGAAAAGAAAAATTCCATCTTAAATTCCATCTTTTTAGGCGACGTATAAGAGGCCGGCAAGATTCATCCAAGGAATAGGTAGTCTTATTGTCTCCACGAGTTTCTATACTACAAATTTATATACTCCCATGTGAATAGGAATATTCCCTATTCACATTTCATATACTCATTTATTGATCACTATCTGTACTGAATTTTAAATAGCTCGCTCGGGCTAGATAATGTGCACCTAGTGAACAAGAGAACGCTCTGAAAACATGTTAATTGGGCAGAATCGATAGGCTCTACTCGGTGTTTTGGTAGGCGCGATTGGACTCGAACCAACGACCCCCACCATGTCAAGGTGGTGCTCTAACCAGCTGAGCTACGCGCCTGAGAAATGTGAATTCTAACTGAATCGGCACAAGGGCTCAAATTATAATGTCCTGATGCTATTAAGCACGGTAACATGTAAACATTAGCGCTACAAAAACTTCATGAAATATATTCAATGTTATAAGCTCATTTGTGAGCACGAGCTACCTTCCCGCAGAAAAATGGATAGTTATATTGAGCAGAATAATAAGGATTTTTAATCGAGGCTATTTTACAGTAGCAAGGTAAAATATTACCTTACGAATACCGTAAAGTATTCTGCCATGATAGCAAGAGAATAAGCTCAAGGACTGTGAATGATATTAATAACAGGAGGTGCTGGATTTATTGGTACGAATTTTTTATTGGATTGGCTTGCACAATCTGATGAAGGGGTTATTAACCTTGATGTTTTAACTTACGCAGGTAATTTAGAAAATTTGGTTTCCCTGAAAGATGATAAGCGACATATCTTCGTTCAAGGTGACATTTGTGATTCTATCCTGGTTACCAAATTACTTACTAAATATCAACCTCGTGCCATCATCAACTTTGCCGCGGAAAGCCATGTGGATCGCTCCATCCAAAATCCTGAGGGATTTATACAAACTAACATTGTCGGCACCTTCCGACTACTGGAAACTACGCGGGCTTACTGGAGCACATTAGAAAACAAGATAAAGCAGAAGTTCCGCTTTCTCCACATTTCAACAGATGAAGTTTATGGTTCTCTAGCAAGCGGAGAGGAAGCTTTTGATGAGGATCATCGTTACATGCCCAATAGCCCTTACTCGGCAAGCAAGGCCGCTAGTGATCACTTAATACGTGCCTACCATCATACCTACGGCTTACCGGTACTTACCACCAATTGCTCCAATAACTACGGCCCCTACCATTTTCCCGAGAAGCTAATCCCGCTGATAATCGTCAATGCTCTCGCAGGCAAACCATTGCCTGTGTATGGAGATGGTCAGCAAATCCGAGATTGGCTTTATGTAAAAGACCATTGCGCTGCAATCCGTCAGGTGCTGGAAGCAGGTACCCTTGGAGAGACCTACAATATTGGTGGCCGGAATGAGAAACCCAACATCGACATCGTACACACCATTTGTGCATTGCTAGATGCACTATATCCTCGTGCTAATGGCAAACGCTACCACGAACAAATTACTTTCGTTACCGACCGTCCCGGCCACGACCGCCGATATGCCATTAATTCCAAAAAAATAGAATGCGAACTAGGCTGGAAACCAACTGAAACCTTTGAAACCGGTATCCAAAAAACTGTGCAATGGTATCTTGACAACCAAAGCTGGGTTCGTAATGTGCAATCAGGCATATATCGGAAGTGGATTGATAAAAATTATGAAGGGCGTACCTTGTGAGAATTTTGTTGTTCGGTAAAGATGGCCAAGTGGGTTGGGAGTTACAACGAAGTCTCTCTTCTATGGGCAAGCTGGTAGCCCTAGGTGTTGATAACCAGGAACTGTGTGGTGACTTCACTCATCCAGATGGCATTATTCAAACCATTCGTGAAATTTCTCCGAATGTAATAGTCAATGCTGCTGCCTATACAGCTGTTGATAAGGCTGAAAGTGAGCCAGAACTAACCCACACCATTAATGTTATGGCTCCTGAAATACTTGCACAGGAATCTCGGAAGTTAGGTGCATGGTTGATTCATTATTCTACCGAATATGTGTTTGACGGCAGTGGAATTAAACCCTGGATGGAAACCGATCCCACTGCACCCTTGAATGTTTATGGTTCAACAAAGCTGGAAGGTGAAAAAGCTATCTATAATTCTGGCTGCCAACATCTGATATTTCGTACCAGTTGGGTCTATTCTGCACGTGGTAAAAACTTTGCTAAGACCATGATTCGTCTTGCTCAGGAGCACGACCACCTCACTGTTATTGACGATCAGATGGGTGCGCCCACTGGTGCTGATCTGCTAGCAGACGTTACCGCCCATTCAATTCGTACAGCCCTACGACAACCGCAAGTGTCAGGCCTATATCACCTGGCTGCCAAAGGCGAAATCTCATGGTACGGCTACGCCAGTTTTGTACTTGATATAGTGCGTCAAGCTGGAATCAAACTTAAAGTTGCACCAGAGAGTGTTCTCCCTGTAACAACTGACGCATTTTCTCAACCTGCACGGCGGCCCGGAAATTCGCGTTTGGACACCAGAAAAATAGAAAGTACTTTCGATTTAACCTTGCCATTGTGGCAAACTGGCGTAGCACGTATGCTTACCGAAATTCTTGAAGAGCAATTATGACCCAACGTAAAGGTATCATTTTAGCCGGTGGTTCTGGCACACGGCTCTATCCCGTGACCAAAGCAGTCTCCAAACAATTACTGCCAATTTACGACAAACCGATGATCTACTACCCCCTGAGCACCCTCATGCTATCGGGCATTCGCAACATTCTCATTATCTCTACCCCTCAACACACTCAATCTTTTGAGCAACTCTTAGGAGACGGTGCAAGTTGGGGCCTCAACTTGCAATATGCCGAGCAACCCAATCCTGGCGGGCTGGCCCAAGCCTTCATAATCGGTAAGAGTTTTATTTCTCAGGATCCCAGTGTTCTGGTGTTGGGAGATAACATTTTCTATGGACACGATTTGCCTACGCAACTTGAACGCGCTATGTTACAAACAAGAGGTGCGACCGTATTTGCCTATCATGTACAAAACCCTGAGCGTTACGGTGTAGTCACCTTTGATGCTCAGGGCCGAGCGACTTCACTGGAAGAAAAACCCTCCCAGCCAAAAAGTAATTACGCTATTACTGGCCTGTATTTCTATGACAATCAGATTGTTGACATCGCTGCAGATCTTAGGCCGTCTGCCCGAGGCGAGTTGGAAATAACCGATGTTAACCGTATCTACCTGAAACGCGATCAACTCAACGTCCAAATCATGGGGCGTGGCTATGCTTGGTTGGATACCGGCACTCATGAGAGCTTGATAGAAGCCAGTAACTTTATCGAAACCATTGAACACCGTCAGGGTCTCAAGGTCTCTTGTCCAGAAGAAATTGCTTATCGCAATGGCTTCATTAACGCTGAACAGCTCGAAAAGCTGGCACAACCACTGGCCAAAAACAGTTACGGACAGTATCTTTTGCGCCTGTTGAAAGAACGGGTGGCTATATGAAAGCAATCCCCACTTCCATCCCTGAAGTTTTGATTATTGAACCCAATGTTATGGGTGATAATCGTGGTTTCTTCTTTGAAAGCTTTAACGAAAAAGAATTCAGTCAAGGTACGGGACTTAATGTGAACTTTGTACAAGATAATCATAGCCACTCAACCAGAGGTGTGCTACGTGGTCTACACTACCAGATCCGGCAACCCCAGGGAAAGTTGATGCGCGTAGTACGTGGTGCGGTATTTGATGTGGCTGTAGACATTCGAAAATCCTCACCCACATTTGGCCAGTGGGTAGGCATCGAGCTTACAGAAGATAATTGCCGCCAGCTGTGGACTCCATGGGGATTTGCGCATGGCTTTCTTGTACTTAGCGATAGTGCTGATTTTCTCTACAAAACTACTGACTACTACGCTCCCGAATTCGAGCGCAGTATCTTATGGAACGACCCAACCATTGGTATCCAATGGCCTCTCGATGGAGAACCAAAACTTTCGACCAAAGATAAGGTTGCATTGCCACTCGCGCAGGCCGAAATATTTACATAAACTCCCAGTAGATCTAACCCACCTAAAATTTCTAAAGGCATTGGCAAATTGAAAAAAGGTACTCGGTGGGATATCACTATAGTTTAAGCTACTCGCAAACCAAACAACAAAGAAAATTGGGATTAGGTAACGCTCTGAAATAGGCCAATATATTAATCTTCTAAATTGTATTTAACAGGACCCCTCTTCCAAAGAGTTAAGGTACACTTTTTGCAAATGGGTATCGTTCATCAATTCTTCACAAATTTGATGGTAGACTAAACTCCACAGAATGTTGATCTGTCAAATACTTACAAAATTACGGACACTTGACCCTGTTGAAAAATAACAAGCATCTTAATTTATTCAATCAA
>SMXG01000057.1 GCA_004356775.1 Betaproteobacteria bacterium
CCACCATATTTCTTCGCCATTATCATTGTAATCGCAGCCGTCAGCGTAGTTTTACCATGGTCTACGTGGCCAATCGTGCCTACGTTTACATGCGGTTTCGTCCGCTCAAATTTTCTTTTTGCCATGATCGTTTCCTTTTCTTGACGACTATTATTTTTTGTTAATAACTGCTTCAGCTACACTTTTTGGCGCCTCTGAATAACGCTTGAATTCCATTGTGTAAGTTGCGCGCCCCTGGGTCGCGGAACGTAGTGAAGTTGAATAACCAAACATCTCTGCTAACGGCACTTCTGCACTTATTACCTTGAGACCAGGTAGGTCATTCATTCCTTGGATCATTCCGCGACGGGAAGATAGATCACCTACCACATTACCCATGAAATCCGCTGGTGTTTCCACTTCCACTGCCATCATCGGTTCAAGTAACACCGGGTTAGCTTTTCGCATGCCATCCTTAAACGCCATTGAAGCGGCCATCTTGAAAGCATTTTCATTTGAGTCCACATCATGGTACGAGCCATCGAATAGTGTAACTTTCACATCTACTACGGGAAAACCTGCCAACACACCGTTAGGTAGAGTATCAAGTAAACCTTTCTCAACCGCTGGAATGTATTCGCGTGGCACTACACCCCCTTTAATTGCGTCAACAAATTTAAAGCCTTTGCCAGCCTCATACGGTTCCATTTTGAGCCAGACATGACCGTATTGGCCGCGCCCTCCGGATTGTTTGATGAACTTACCCTCAACCTCCACCAGTTTCCTAATGGTCTCGCGATAAGCTACTTGTGGCGCACCTACAGTGGCTTCCACGCCGAACTCGCGCTTCATGCGTTCAACAATGATTTCAAGATGCAGCTCACCCATGCCAGATATGATAGTTTGACCAGACTCCTCGTCGGTACGCACGCGGAAAGATGGATCTTCCTGCGCCAGTCGATTCAGTGCAAGGCCCATTTTTTCTTGATCGACCTTTGTTTTAGGTTCCACTGCAACGTGGATCACCGGCTCCGGAAACACTATCCTCTCTAACGTTATGACTTTATTAGGATCGCACAATGTATCCCCGGTAGAGGCCGCCTTTAAACCTACTGCAGCGGCAATATCGCCAGCACGCACTTCCTTGATTTCTTCACGTTGGTTAGCATGCATTTGTAACAACCGTCCGATCCGTTCTTTCCTACCTTTAATTGGGTTGTAAATGGTATCGCCGGTAGCAACAACGCCAGAATATACACGGAAGAAAATCAACTGGCCAACAAAAGGATCGGTGGCAATCTTGAACGCTAACCCGGCGAATGGCTCTTCGTCGCTAGCATGGCGCTCTTCTATTCCACCGTTTTCCTTCACCCCAGTGACAGCACGAATATCCACCGGTGAAGGCAAGTAATCAATTACAGCATCCAGCATAGACTGCACGCCCTTGTTCTTGAATGCCGAGCCGCACAACATCGGTACGATCTCGTTATTGATGGTACGAGCACGTAATCCTTTCTTGATGTCGACGACAGGCAGGCTGCCTTCTTCGAGATATTTGTTCATCAAGTCTTCGCTAGCCTCGGCGGCAGTTTCTACCATCTTCTCGCGCCATAACATAGCATTTTCCATCAGGTTGTCAGGGATATCACGTTCCTCGAACTTCAGTCCTCGAGTTGAATCATCCCAGTAAATAGCTTTCATCTTGGCCAAATCTATAACACCTTCAAATTTATCTTCTGCTCCGACGGGCAATTGAATGGGTACTGGGTGAGCTTTTAAGCGAATTTGCATCTGTTCATAAACACGCATGAAATTAGCGCCAGCACGATCCATCTTATTGACGAAGGCAAGACGTGGAACCTTGTATTTATTAGCCTGGCGCCATACAGTTTCAGTCTGAGGCTGTACTCCGCCAACAGCACAAAATACGGTGCAGGCTCCATCCAGTACACGCAGAGATCGTTCTACCTCAATAGTAAAATCAACGTGGCCCGGAGTATCGATGATATTAATACGATGCTCGGAGTAGTTGTTATCCATACCCTTCCAAAAACAGGTGGTAGAAGCTGAGGTAATAGTAATACCACGCTCCTGCTCTTGCTCCATCCAGTCCATGATAGCAGCACCATCATGCACCTCGCCAATTTTGTGAGAAACACCTGTATAGAACAAAATGCGTTCAGTGGTCGTAGTTTTTCCAGCGTCGATGTGCGCCATAATCCCGATATTCCGGTAACTCTCAATAGGTGTTTTTCTAGACAAAGTATTTAAGCCTTAATTTTTGAACCGTCTTAATGTAAAGAGTTCGCCAATGACATAAAAAATAGATAGTAAATGACAACCTTCAACTAATTGACAATTTCACTATTCGCCAGAAACAAACTTCTTTTCCATTTATCATTGATGTTTTCAGTTAATCGTTGTCAAAACCGGTAATGCGCGAATGCCTTGTTAGCTTCTGCCATGCGGTGAACCTCTTCCCGCTTCTTAACTGCACCACCTCGACCTTCCGCCGCCTCAGCCAGTTCCACAGCAAGGCGCGCACCCATTGATTTTTCACTACGTTTACGGGCGGCTTCGCGCAACCAGCGCATAGCCAAAGCATTACGCCGAATCGACCGTACTTCAACTGGAACCTGGTAATTAGCTCCGCCGACACGACGACTTTTTACCTCTACCATCGGACGAACGTTGGATAACGCCTGCGTAAATATCTCCACCGGATCTTTGCCAGTCTTCTTCTGAATTTGAGTCAAAGCACCGTAAATAATGCGCTCTGCAACAGATTTCTTGCCGCGGGTCATCAAAACGTTAACGAACTTTGCCACCTCCGTACTGTGATATTTTGGATCCGGCATAATTACGCGTTTCGGAACTTCTCTCCGTCTTGGCATTCCTCTAACCTCTGCATTAAATATAAGCTTGAACCCATCTACGTATTTATTCGCCAACACCAAGCAATCAAATCCGAACCACTTTACTCAAACTGCTTTCGGCTTTTTAGTCCCGTACTTGGAGCGACTCTGCTTCCGATCTTTCACCCCGGCGGTATCAAGACTACCTCGCACCATATGGTAGCGGACACCTGGTAAATCCTTAACACGGCCTCCGCGAATTAATACTACTGAGTGCTCTTGCAAATTGTGACCTTCGCCTCCGATGTAACTAGACACCTCAAAACCATTGGTTAGGCGAACCCGCGCCACTTTACGTAAAGCTGAGTTTGGCTTTTTTGGCGTGGTGGTATAGACACGGGTACAAACCCCTCTCTTTTGTGGGCTATTCCCCAGCGCGGGAACTTTGCTTTTTACATGCCTCGCTATACGAGGCTTCCGTATTAACTGACTAATTGTTGGCATTACAGTTTCCTAAAAAAACCAAGACGGCGATTTCGCCGTCGCCGTCCATGTAAGCATAAATTGTTCCTCGTATGGTCCGTTTTCTACCGTGCTCTTAACACCCACCAGAACCGACCAAAAAGACTATGAATTCTATGGAAATTATCATGCCATGTCAAGCTTTAGTCTGCCTTTTGATTAAATACAAAAGAATATCCATATCAAGAAACGGTGCAACCAACAAAACACTAATGTCAATGCGTAGCATGTGAAACTTTTGGTTACATTTCAGCCTTATTACAGCAAATCTCTCACAGCAGCATCTCTTACTGAGCTTACTGGGGTAACACGTAACACCAAAATCTAATGGCCTATAACCAGCACTATGGTCTGAAAAAAGCAATAATCTCTGTCGTGTAATAAAAAATGAACACAAAGACTGTTACTGTTCCAGAAATAACTAGGGTTAAATTTCGTGATTTAGAATTACATTCTTTACGGTTAATTCGAAGTTGATGAATTCTGTCTCAGTGTTTGCCAAATTAAGACTTAGCGTGTCCGGAGTTCTTGCTACCAAACTATCCCATCTAGTCTATTTAAATAACAACTAGGCCTATACCTCTAAATCTGCTAGTTGACACCTAGTCCCTCCGCAAAACATCATCTGAGACAAACTTACTTATGAACGGTGATCTGACTGGATGATTTTTAAAAAAAAATACAATGGCTCAGTTAAGATGGGATATGACACGCACTTTCATATCAATCACATAACAACAAGTTTACTCTATGCAGCAAACTACATCAAAAGCAACAAAAATTTCTGAGATGTGCCGCCAAATATATAGCTTACCAAGTTTATGAAGATCAATCTATAAGAGCATGTTCTATTTATATTCCAAAAAAAGGGTACGAATTCTAGTATATCTACTGCGGCTCGAACTTGCCTTTACTATTCCAAAGATTGTCAGATTTAATCTCATACTTAAATTTCAGCGCAGACTGTATGCTAATCTATGGCTAATTGAGTTTCAATTTCATTGTTCAATCGATGCAACATTGCCAATGGATCTACTGTCTGTGAAATGGGCCTACCTATCACCAGATAATCTGCACCATTTTGTATTGCCACGCGCGGTGTTGCTATCCGCTGTTGGTCGTCTACAGGGAAATCAACTAGACGAATTCCCGGCGTAACTAAACAAAAATTATTGCCCATAATTTGTCTAAGTCGCGCAGTCTCTAACGCAGAACATATTACCCCGTCTAACCCACAATCACGCGCTAGCCACGCTAATTTCTGCACCACATCCCCGGGCTCTCTGTTTAGGCCAATGCTATCCAGATCATTAGGCCCTATACTGGTAAGTAAGGTTACGGCAATAAGCTTAGTCGTTCCCGGCGGCAATGCATCCCTCGCTGCAGCAAGCATTTTTATCCCGCCTAGCGCATGAACATTCGTCATCCATACGCCCAAACTCAACGCGGCCTTACACGCATTTGCCACAGTACTTGGAATGTCATGAAATTTCAAATCAAGGAAAACCTCGAAACCTTTGTCCATAAGTCTCTCAACCAACTGCGGTCCAGTAGCGGTAAAAAGTTCTTTGCCCACTTTCACTCGGCACAACATCGGATCAAGCTTATCCGCAAGTATTAGCGCCTGTTCTGCACTAGAAAAATCAAGTGCGACTATGATACGAGGGTCTTTCATACGGTCATTTCCATTTATTTAATCGGCGGTAATCGAGTAATAAACTGGTTTTATAAAATACCGCGTACGGATTATATGAGATTTAATATACAATTCTTTCTGCTTTTATTTGTGCTCATCTGTAACTGAGCAATTCTTCTTGAGCGTGATAATTTCGCGCCTTTGCTTGAAAATCTTGCCCAGACAGGACAAAATACCGATCACAACGCCAAAAGCAAGGAAAAATAGCAACACTAATATCAGCGGCGCTTGCCATTCATAGTTGAAATAATATCGGAGCACTATTGTTTCAGTGTTTTTCGTAGTAAAACTAAGCAAAAATAGAAATAGAACAGCCCACAAAAACCGTAGCAGGTAACGCATAATTCTTTATCCTGTGATTTATTTTTCTCTTTATTGTTGAACGACATGATCTAAAGTAACTCTTCCCAGACTTACTGTACTCAGTATCTTAGAAAGTTTACTATCGATCAGACTCGACACAGTTACTGCAACAACTAAAAATCAAAAAGGCGGCATGATCTTACGATCTGCCGCCGTTATACCTATCTAGTTTACTACAATTTTCTTCAGTTCTTATAATCGACTCGCTCGCGCATTTCTTTACCAGCTTTAAAATGGGGCACATATTTCTCTGCTACTCTCACTTTTTCTCCAGATTTTGGATTACGCCCTATACGTGGTGGACGGTAGTTTAAATCAAAGCTGCCAAATCCGCGAATCTCAATGCGCTGTCCTTTCGATAAACTCGTAGCCATGGTATCGAGTATCATCTTAACCGCGAGCTCAGCATCCTTCACTACCAACTGCGGATAGCGGGCTGCGAGACAGGAGATCAATTCAGACTTAGTCATATAGGTATCCCTTATTCTTCAGTATTCTTGGTGTCCATCTTGGCCTTGAGTAAAGCGCCTAAACTGGTGGTTCCGGCATTGGTAGGACCATTAATCGCGACCTTTCGCATTGCATCGGATTCTTCTACCAAATCTTTAGCCTTTATGGAAAGGTTGATACCACGATTCTTGTGATCAACATTGATAATCATCACTTCAACCGAGTCACCCTCCTTCAAGTAAGTACGAATATCCTCAACTCGGTCACGCGATATCTCAGATGTCCATAGATAACCCTCAACATTTTTATCCAATGCAATTACCGCACCCTTAGCATCGATAGATTTGACTGTGCCTTTGACAACACTATTCTTGTTGTTCACCGAAACAAAGCTATTAAACGGGCCGTCTTCTATCTGCTTAATACCCAGTGAAATACGTTCACGCTCGACGTCAATAGATAACACTATCACCTCTACTTCATCACTCTTCTTGTAGTTACGTACCGCATCTTCACCCGACTGATTCCATGAAAGATCAGACAAATGCACTAAACCATCTATGCCACCCTGCAGTCCAATAAACACTCCAAAGTCTGTAATAGATTTGATCTTTCCGTGTACCTTATCATTTTTCTTATGATTCACGGCAAACTCTTCCCAAGGATTAGTCTTGCACTGTTTCATACCAAGCGAAATACGTCGACGTCCTTCATCTATTTCCAGAATCATTACTTCTACCTCATCACCCAGCTGCACCATCTTCGAAGGATACACGTTCTTGTTGGTCCAATCCATCTCAGACACGTGCACTAGCCCTTCAATATCCTGTTCAATTTCAACGAATGCACCATAATCAGTCAGGTTGTTTACCTTGCCAAACAGACGTGTACCCGCCGGATAACGCCGGGAGAGCCCTACCCACGGATCCTCGTTCAATTGTTTCATGCCTAATGAAACACGGTTTTTTTCCTGATCAAATTTGAGTACTTTAGCTGTGACTTCGTCACCGACACTGATCATCTCCGAAGGATGTTTCACTCGCCGCCATGCAAGATCTGTGATATGCAGTAAGCCATCTATACCACCCAAATCCACAAATGCGCCATAATCAGTAATATTCTTTACAATTCCTTTGACTACTGACCCTTCTTGCAGGTTTTCTAGTAACGATTTTCGATCCGCGCTCTTATCTGCTTCCAACACAGCACGACGTGATACCACCACGTTGTTACGTTTGCGATCAAGCTTGATAACCTTGAATTCTAATTCCTTGTTTTCATACGGCGCGGTGTCCTTGACAGGACGAATATCTACCAGCGAACCGGGCAGAAAAGCCCGAATACCGTTAATCATTGCGGTCAAACCACCTTTTACCTTGCCGCTCACCATGCCAGAGACAATAGCACCGCTTTCCATGGCCTCTTCCAAATCGTGCCATGCTGTTAAGCGTTTGGCTTTGTCTCGTGACAAACGGGTTTCACCATGACCATCTTCAAGAGCCTCGATGGCAACACTGATAAAATCTCCAGGCTTGACTTCGATTTCGCCCTTGTCATTTTTAAATTCTTCGACTGGAATAAAACTTTCAGATTTCAGTCCTGCATTTACTACAACGATATTAAAGTCAACCCGGATAACCTCGGCAGTAATCAGTTCACCGATGCGCATTTCCTGACGCGAGAGACTTTCTTCAAATAATGTTGCAAAACTTTCTGATGAATCAGTTACGGGAGAAGCAGCAGTCATTGTAAAACCCTGTTTTTTAAACCCATCCAGACAAACATCTAGTGGAGCTAGTAAGTTAATAAAATTATCCGGACACAAGCCATGCCTCTCCCCTCTTGATCGAAGAGAAGTCACTGTACACCTCTCAACACTCGTTTATATCAGAATTTTTAGCGCAAATTTCGGTATACTGTCTTAATACCTCGTTTACAACTTCAGTAATGTTGAGTAAGGTTGTATCAATGGAACTTGTATCTGAGCCCTGTTTTAAGGGCGATACGCTACGACCACTATCGCGCGCATCGCGCTCCCTGATATCTTGCAAAATGGTAGTAATATTAACATCTACCCCTTTTTCCATCAACTGTTTATAACGGCGCTGTGCGCGCGTTTCAGAACTGGCAATAAGAAATATCTTAAGAGTGGCGTCAGGAAACACCACGGAACCCATATCACGACCATCAGCTACTAGTCCAGGATTTCGGCGAAATGCACGCTGACGACTCAGTAGAGCCTTTCTAACCTGCAAATACGCCGCAATCCTAGAAGCCCCATTACCACATGTCTCAGTACGAATTATATCGGAAACGTCTTCGTTTCCCAGTCGAATTTCTTTATCTTTAAAGATAACATTAAGGTGTTCAGCTATGTCAGCTAGTACTTCTTCGTCAGCTAAATCAACTCCTGCTCGCGTTGCTACCAGCGCTACTAAGCGATAGAGCTTACCACTATCGAGATAATGAAACCCCAAACTTCCTGAAACCCGATGGGCAACTGTACCTTTACCAGAAGCGGACGGACCATCAATCGCTATTACCGAAATATGATTAATATCCATGAAAAACCTTAACAAACCTCTTATACATACAAGAAGATTATACCAAGTCAGAGCCTAACTATTTCTGCAAACCTTTCAAAATAATCGGGAAAAGTTTTAGTCACACAGTCCGGATCATTGATACGTACTGAGGTACCCAATGACACTAACGAGAAACACATAGCTATACGGTGATCATCATAGGTATCGATTGCTATATGTGAAAGCAGGCCTACACCAAGTGGCGGCATAATGCGCAGAAAGTCCAAGCCCTCTTCTACCTCCGCGCCTAATTTACGTAACTCCTTGGCCATTGCTGCAAGGCGATCGGTTTCCTTAATCCTCCAACTTGCAACATTCGTAAGTGTAGTCACACCATCAGCAAACAACGCGACTACTGCAAGTGTCATAGCAGCATCGGGAATATGATTACAGTCAATATTAATTGCTTTAAGATGCCCAGATTCCGGTGCGCGTACTTCAATCCAGTTATCCCCTTGTGAGATACGTGCTCC
Organism: Betaproteobacteria bacterium; assembly: GCA_004356775.1. Lineage (GTDB taxonomy): Bacteria > Pseudomonadota > Gammaproteobacteria > Burkholderiales > Nitrosomonadaceae > BJGV01. Next base: position 8,924 of record SMXG01000057.1, read on the forward strand.
CATTTTCTCCAGCACCTCAATAAAACGAACATCCCCTTGAAAGCTGCCACGGCTAATCCCTTCGACTCGGACTGGGCCACCGCCAATCGCACCAGCAGCAAGAAAATAAGATGCCGAAGATGCATCACCTTCAACAAAAATTTCACCGGGACTGTAATAGTGTTGCTTATCGCGTAGCGTAAAATATCGCCAACTATCTCGCTCAACTTGCACTCCAAAACGTACCATCAGCGCTAATGTTAGTTCGATGTATGGTCGAGAAATTAGCTTCCCAATCACCTCAATGGTCAGCATTTCACCTATCATCGGTAAGGCGATCAGTAAACTGGTTAGGTACTGGCTGGAAACATCGCCCCTAACAGCCACAGGACTCACATAAATTTTAGCGGCCTTTATTTCCAGTGGTGGGAAACCCTCGTTGCCAAGATAGATGATATTTGCGCCAAGCTGTCTAAGTGTATCTACCAGATCTCCAATAGGACGCTGATGCATGCGCAATCCACCGAAAAGCCGATAATGTCCTTGCCCCAAAGCCAACACGGCCGTTAGGGGACGGAAAACCGTTCCGGCATTACCTAGAAACAAATCTACCTCGTTTACTGGGAACTGCCCACCTACACCCTGCACACGATAATCGTTATCACCGGTTTGAGTGATAGAAACGCCAAGTGCCCTAAGCGCATCAAGCATACATGCCGTATCATCGGAGATAAGTAGGTCACGCACATGAGTAATACCATGCGCCAATGCTGCAAGTAGCAAAATACGGTTAGAAATACTCTTCGATCCTGGTAGCTGCACCACGCCCTGCGCTGTCCTAGCAGCAGGGAGATCAAGAAATTTCACAACGCACCTTAGGACTGATCCTCACAAATAAATCTTCTGTCACTTTGAGATTCTACGTGCGGATAATTATTAGAGGTTACCTTTTGAGACACGGTGTAATATATATGGGGAACCACTCTTTGTCTCTACTGTTGCTATATTGCCGTCTGCGTCAAGCCTAAATGTGGTTGGATCGTTGTCAGAAAAACCTGCACATCCATTAGTGTCATATGTGAACCCTTTTATATTCAATTTGTTTGTAGTGGCATCGTAGACGTAAGAAGAAAATTCAATACCCGGTTTACCACAGCTTGTGTGACCCACACGGTCCAGATCTCCTATGGGATCAACCATGAAGAACTTTCCGTTAGAAAAAAATAAAAAAGTTTGAGTTTTGATTGCGGCCTTGTCTAGTACCCAAGCTCCGACAATCCCGGAGGAAATATTTTCCATTTTGGAAAAACGAACCTCGTGAATCTTCGTCTTAATAGGTTCTTTAGAAGAACTAAGTTTAAGAGGTTTAGCAATGTGAAATAACTCACCAAAGAGACTACTCTGCTCTCTCTCCCTCGGAGCCACTACAATATCTGTTGTAATTAATTCAAAACCATCAGTATAAATTCGCCAGTTTGGCCGTAAGTGCGATAATCCCGCCTGAAGATTAGTATCAATCGTCGGTGCGCCAGCAAACTTGAACCCTCTTGTATCAAACTCGGTCACACTTGCTACCCCGTATTCCACGCCAGCCTTGCTGATCGGCTTGCTGCCGCATACACGATCAATATCGCAGGGATCATCTGGCGTAGCTTCGCCAAACAAATATTCACCCGCATTAGCAACCGACGTACGAATTACAGTGGCTGTTGTATCATCGTACTTGACCCAAACATCAGTACTAAACAAGCTCATGGCCTGAGAAAGAAAATGAGCCTTGGCTTCTGCTGCAGTCTTAACCTTACCAGCAATCCCCCCTGCCTGCCTTACACTTTGCAGTGCAGATGAGGATGCGAATACAGTCGGATCGCTGTTAAGATTTATGGAAGCGCTTACAGCTGCAGCAGCCGCAGACGAAATGGAAATACCGTTACCAAGGTCGTTATCCGAATCTAGGGACTGTAACAAAACAAGCAAGTTTTGTAACCGAGTATTACTATCCCCAGCCAAGTCTATTGGTGTCACTATTGCAGCCGCTTTCACTTTCCCAAGAATCAAACTACCAAGCTTGAATTCAACTGTATCTCCATGATTATAGTTGTAAATACCCCTATCATCTGTAATGCCTGCCATCTTAGACGAGGTAGAGTAGGCTACACCACTAACTGCGACATCTATTAATTTCCCCGTTGTCGGACCTGTTGCATGTTTACCACCACCACTTGAAGATCCGTTGCCACCACTGCAGGCAGCAAGGCCCATGGCAAATGCTACCAATATCAACCATTTCCAATGGGCCATTCTATTCTTCTGGTTAAATTTCATTTAAGAGATTCCTTCTTAATTTGAGATTCCTTCTTAATTTAATTGATTGTTTTTCGTGCTAACCTGTAACATCATAATTTTATCGTTATATAAATCAGGTGAATGGTGAGCATGTCGGTAGAAAGCTTTTTATTATAACTAACCTTTACTACCCAGTCATGATCACCCTGTAACTCAAGTGCCGACTAGCTACATACAGGTAAATACCTTCTAAAATTACGCGACACCTGATGCACCAATCCAAAACAACAATGGTAATTTTTTTACGATTTGAGGCGAACAACAAAGTAGTGACGAAGCAGTCCTTTAAACGTGTAGTATAGCCGTTGCGTTACGCTAGTCCTATGGAAAACACGGGCAAATTATTGTTTATTCTGCCTGATTCCTACGTACGTTAATTGAGCTTGACTCCCTTCGCAGAATTGTTTGCTACTCAGGAGCTCGTAATAAAATGTCAAAACACAGAAAATCAACCCCCTCCTCATTGAAGAAAACACATTTGGAGATAAACACTATCGTTGCTGACTTGCGCGCCCTGCGCGTAGCATCATTAGAAAATAGACAGAGACTTAAACGGCCTCCTAAGCTTCCCTCGAGTAAGATACTTGCAGATATTATTGTCAGTTTGGCCGCTGTACTGTTTCCAAACCGCTTAGGTTCTTCAGAATTCACCGACGAAGACATTGACCATTACGTTCAACAAATGCTGGATGAGGCTCTACGAGAACTGCTAGTGCAAGTACTTCGCGAGATAAATTATGTTTCTGGACTTGAAACCAGTAGTGACCTAGCACACGAACAGGCAACTACGATTATTCATGCGTTTGCAAAACGACTACCAAGCATACGAAACTTGCTAGATAATGATATTTGTGCAGCCTACGAAGGTGATCCAGCTGCCCATAGTGTCGACGAGGTACTTGTTTGCTACCCAGGGATTACTGCCATCATGTACTATCGGCTCGCTCACGAGTTACATTGTTTAGGCACTCCGTTAATCGCTCGTATGATTTCTGAAATCGCTCATTCGATCACAGGTATCGAAATCCATCCAGGCGCACAGATTGGTGATAGTTTTTTCATCGATCATGGTACTGGTGTAGTCATAGGCGAAACCACTATTATCGGCGAAAACGTGCGGCTATACCAAGCCGTAACTCTGGGTGCAAAGCGTTTTCCAGTAGATAAAAATGGTGCACTGCTGAGGAACATTGCACGGCATCCCATTGTTGAGGATGAGGTAATTATCTATGCAAATGCCACCCTTCTAGGCCGTATTACCATTGGTCGCGGCTCAACTATTGGCGGCAATGTTTGGCTCACACATAGCGTTCCACCTGACAGCAACATATCTCAGGCACAGATGCGTAATGAAACATTTGATGATGACACAAAAGTTTAAAGTAACAACTCAAACTCTATTCCATCAATATTGCTCCTTTTGCTTGCACACTTACACATAGCAGCATTATCAGCACAGTAGAATTTACCTCAGGGACGAAACTTGTACCCATAAATATTCTACTGGACTACCGGTTAATGAAACCACCTGCTTGTCGAAGTACCGCAGCAATATAATTAACTGACATTGGCACAGGGCTATCTGGAAATACGACACCTAGCATGCACTACTTTGGACATGCTCTTCATTATCATCAGATTAAAATTGCCATGAATGAAACACTTGACGTCATCTTTGTGATAGTTAGGGACGAAGGTTAAACCGCGATGGGACAGGTAAAGAAGCAAATTGAGCAGTAAGGTTGATTTTATGGACGAACTTACATTAGCCAGAGTGGTCCACTTGCTGGGCGTGGTCTTGTGGATCGGTGGTGTTGCGATGATCACCACCATACTGCTCCCTGTCACCGCAAAAAATGCAATCTGCAGCGGAGAAAATAGAGTTTTTTAGCGCATCGAGAACCCTTCGCTACCTAGGCGCTTTTACCACACTGATCACTGGCTGGAGTAGTGGTTTTTATATAGTGCACATACTTGATGCCTAAAGCCGCTTTACCGGACTGCGCTTCTGATGAAAGCATATCATGGTCATAGTGTGGCGGCTCTTTATGCTGATTCTATACGTTTTGGAGCCACTAGTATTGCATAGACCGATAAAAAACAGACATAGCGTGGCCCGAATAAATTTTTTACAATGATTCAGCAAACACACTGTGTATCACCAAGCTTGAATCTCATTGCTGTAATCGATTCGACAACAAGTAGCCACGGTTGGATGATATCCGGGAGTTAAATATGAGTTACGCAGCTTTAAAAATAATTCACGTTATCAGTGCAATATTCAGTTACTTGCTATTTACCCTACGCGGGGTATGGATGATGCAAGACTCCCCTATACTGCAACGGCGCTGGGTAAAAATTCTCCCTCATGTGATAGATACTGTACTGCTGGCAAGTGCTGTTACACTGGTCACTATGATTCATCAATATCCGGGAATAAGTACATGGCTTAGCGCCAAGATTGGAGGGTTATTGCTCTATATAATCCTTGGCATGATGGCGTTAAGGTTCGGTAAGACACGAAAAATAAAGACCATCGCATGGATTACAGCCCAGATCGTGTTTTTCTATATAGTGCTGGTCGCTCTGACTAAGAATCCTAGTGTGTTTTATTAGGCTATACTAGATTACAATATACAGCTAGTTACATAGTAATTGTTTTGTCTTGATTTTCTTTATTTAAGATATGTAACCAGTTTGTAATCGCATTTACTCAATACTGGATGATCTGGGAAATAAAATGCTGATCTGGATGAGAGTGCTACAAATCCTGTAGTTACTGATTTGGAAGTAATATTCATAGATTATTCCTTCTTATTTGTCTTAGGTTGTTTATTATTTATCATTAGCTCTTTATTGGTTTCTCGCTGTGCGAACGGTACAGGGAGAAATGAGATAGCCTTGTTTGGACATGGTTCAATTTCTTCATTCTGAATTGACACACCAGTCCAAATTTAGATCTTACTGCCACAAAGAAAACGCGAAGGTTGTTTGGCCAAAGCTTTTCCCTTTTGTGCGGATCAGCACTTTGCTAACTACCAACACGGGTGGCGGTTGACAGTACCTTCCGGCATGCATAGACTGCCACTATGCTCACGAATACTGCTCAAGGGGGAGCAGTAACATGCCGTGGGCAAAACCGCCATTCGTCTTGGTAGTCAAGTTCATTAGAGCAAATTCTTACTCGATCCACTTTCCTACCGCCACATATACATCTGCCAATAATTTAGAGTGCGTTAGTAATAGAAAATTCATGAGAAAGCTGCTTTTTTTTCTTCCCAGAAAGATAATTAGAATATTTAAACGCTTAAAGTAATAATCTTCGATAATCCTAAATGGATGACCACTTTCGACCCAAAACGGACATTCGGAGAACCAACCTACCTAGTAAAGTTAGAAGTTATTTGTAACCTACAAGTAACCATCCTTCCGCTATATTGGTAGCCAACACCAAAGAGTTTTGGGAGGTGATGACATGAAAACACGGATTTTATTTATAGCCACCATATTGTCATTATGCAGTAGTGCTACCAGAGCAGATGGTCTTGAAGATGCGGTGTAAGCCTATAAAGAAAGGTAACTATGCTAAAGCCCTAGCATTACTCTGCCCATTAGCCGAAGAATGGATTGCAGACGCGTAAAATAATCTTGGTGTTATGTATGTCATAGACAAAGGTGTAACTCAAGACTACGTCCGCGCACACATGTGGTTCAACTTTGCTGCTAGTAAAGGAGACGAGCGGGCAAAAGAGAGTCGAGTTTGGATAGCTAAAGAGATGACCCCTTCGCAAATTGACGATGCGCAAAAGATGGCGCGAGACTGCGAAAAGAAAAATTATAAGAACTGTGAATAATCGTAATGAATGCGTAATTA
>SMXG01000058.1 GCA_004356775.1 Betaproteobacteria bacterium
TCCAGACGATGAATTTTTTCTTTAGCACGTCTCCCAGTTTTGGATAGAGTTCTGCAAGTTCTTTCTGTTCACCTACGTGTTTGGCATAGGGCAGATTAGTAATAAGTATGCTGGTCGATGCAGGTGTGGAGATTTTTAGAATGTTCCCCTGTTTCTTCAGCACAACTACATTAGCAAATCCCACCATTGAGAGATTGGTATGGGCATCTACCAGCGCATTACCATATAAGTCGCTGCCATATATTAGCTGAGGTAGTTTTGCCCTCTGTCGGACAACAGATTCTCTCTTCAGTTTATTCCACAGCACATCGTCGAATTTATTAAGTTTCTCAAAAGCAAAACTGAGCCCTGTTCTTGGCGCAATGTTTAGTAGCATTTGTACAGCTTCAAGCAGAAATGTACCACTACCGCACATTGGATCGAGTAGTGGAATACTAGGTTGCCAGCTAGCAAGTTGCAATATATCGGCAGCGAGATTTTCTCGGAGTGGCGGTTCCCCTAGAAAGTTTTTGTAAATTCTGCTTAGACAGTGCGTCGCCATAAGTATCTAGATACAAAGTAAATTTCTATGCATCGAGAAAGTCATGCACATTGATATCCAAGCTTACTGTAATCCACAATAGGGCGTTTTAGGGAGTTTGTTGGTAAGTTCGCGGAATTTGCCATAGATTGCGTCCTTGATTTATAGCGTAACAAAATCAAGGCTATGATGCGGGTACTTGATTGCTGAAACGGTTAACAAGGATTGTAAGTGTTGGTGATAACCATTCGCTCCATGGTAATGCGTGAGTGATTCTGTAAATATCAGTTTCACTCATGTAGGGCTATTTCACAACTTGCCATAGAACGAGACTGGCAATGCGATTTCAAAATCAGTACGGTAACATATATGCCAGTTACCCTGAAATTTCACCCCACCATCACTCGCCTGCCCAGAATGCGCAGGGTTTCTCCAGTTCGGTGGCAAGCATTAACTTTAGTCCGCGTGGATGATAAGGGGAGAAAAAGTGGTAAGGGTCATGTGGGCGATGTTGCAATAATACCAGCTACGGTACCGGAGTTTATTTGGTAGCTCTTATACCATAGGCGAGCAGTATCCACGCACTCAGAAATGCCATGCCGCCGAGTGGCGCAATCGCACCTAGCTCACGTATTCCTGTCAGACTTAGCGCGTAGAGGCTGACTGAAAATAGTACAATTCCTGCAAGCATTAACCAGCCTGACAGTACCACAGTCCTAGACTTAGGAAAGTGTAACAACACCAAGCCGACCATAATGAGACCAAGCGCATGATAGAAATGGTATTGCACGCCCGTCTGATACACAGTAAGCATGTCTGCAGAGAGCCTTAGTTTTAAACCATGTGCGCCAAAGGCGCCGAAAGCTACGCACAGAAACGCATTAATAGCGCCAAGCATGAGAAAGATTCTTGGCATTGGAGATTGGGTTCCTTAATTAAGCAAGATTCAGCAAACTCGCTTGCGACATATATGATTTAACCGAGAAAAACGGCACTAAGCGTGTTAAAGTTTGGTGCAGGTATCACTATGTTCCCAGTCTGCACTACCCTTTGCGGAATGTCCACATAGATAGAGAGTTTTTATGATTATGTCGCTATCCAAGCCTAGATTCCTATTTCCCTTTTTCTAACACTTTCGCTTTGCTCCATCCTTTGGCAAATGATACCCAGATACTATCCCCAATACTAAACTGATCGCTATTGCGTAGCACGCTACCGTCTTTGTTGTAGGCAATGCTGTAACCACGTTCTAGCACAGATTGAGGGTTTAGATGGGTAAGGTGAGTTTGCTGTCGTTGTAATTCAAATGTGAGTGTATCAAAACGGTGAACAACTGTTCGACGTAAGCGCAGATTTAGTTCGTATAGTTGTGCAACCAAGCGGGAGACATCTGGCCTTGTAGTAGTAACTCGCTGGTTCAATTCACGCAAACACCAACGTCTATTTTCAACGTAACGTAGCCAGGTACTGGCAAGCCGTTCGCACAAATGTTGAAGGTGCATAAGCTGGATATGGATTCGTTCATCCGGATGTATTAGACGGTGTGAAAGCATGTCGATGTGTTGCATGCAGCTTTCAAGGCTATTCTGCATTATGCGTTGCATACGGCTACACAGAGTTTTTACGTGATGTAATAATTCTTCTCGATCTGGGCAAATAATGTGTGCTGCGCCAGTAGGAGTTGGTGCACGAACATCAGCAATAAAGTCTGCAATAGTAAAATCAGTTTCATGACCTATACCGCAGATGATTGGAATAGGGCATGAAGCAATTGTACGCGCTACAACCTCTTCATTAAATGCCCATAAGTCTTCAATATTACCACCGCCTCGACAAAGAATTAATACATCGCACTCACTACGTTTAGTTGCTGTTTGAATAGCCCCTGCTATTTTTGTTGCTGCACCGTCGCCTTGTACTATGGTGGGATAAATAACCACTGGTACGGAAGGCATGCGGCGCTGTAATGTGCTGAGCACGTCGCGCAGGGCTGCACCAGTGTAAGAAGTTATGATACCTATTTGTTTTGGAAAAGATGGTAGCGGTTTTTTACGGGCGGAATCAAACAGTCCCTCTTTCTCTAGTTTGGTCTTAAGTTGCTCAAATGCTTTAAATAGACTTCCCCGTCCTGCCAGATGGATGGTATTCACGTTCAGCTGAAAATCGCCACGTGTTTTATAAAGTGTGACCAATGCACGCACTTCAACTTGCATTCCGTCTTCAGGTTGCCAATCCAGATACTTGTTTTTGTGACTGAAGATAACGCAACGTACTTGCGCATTGGCGTCCTTAAGGGAAAAATACCAGTGCCCCGAATCGTATCGCTTAAAATTAGATATTTCACCACTGACCCATAATAGTGGAAATGCATGTTCAAGTAAGTCCTTGGCGCTATGGTTTAATTCGCTTACACTCAAGACTGCATGGGTATTTTCTGTTTCTGTAGGAAAATTCATCCTGACATTCTACAATAATCCAGATTTGAAACAAAATTGCATCATCGCATTGAGCAAGCTCATGAGAATCCTAGTAAAATAGATAACTATTTGATATTAAATAGATAGATTAAAGGTCAGAAATTAATCGAATTAGAAATATTGTTGTGAGCGGGTGACTTAATCCTTATATTTACAAATTACCCACAAACTTACTCACAGTAATTGTGGATAAGTAAAAAACATCATGCTTCTGACTAATACTCTGACTAATAATATGCTTTCGTCCTTGCCGAAAACACATAGGCACGATACATTACGACTCTAATTTTTACCTAGGTCACCGAGGAGAAAATTACTTGTTTACTTTGATTCAAGCCGCCGGCTGGCCCATTTGGTCGATTATTTTAGCTTCTATCATTGCTGTTGGTATTATTGGCGAAAGGGTATGGGCCTTACGCTTAAATGTAGTGACCCCTAGAGGCTTGCTGTCCAAAGTGATTCGGGAATATCGTGAGCGAGGTGTGAGTGCTGACATGCTTGTGCGTCTGCACTCACATTCACCCTTGGGTCAGGTGTTTGCAGCAGGATTGAAGAATGTCAAAAGCACACGCGAAGTCATGAAAGAATCCATTGAAGAAGCTGGTCGTGCTGTTTCTCATGATCTTGACCGTTATTTGACCACTCTAGGTACTATTGCTTCCATGAGCCCATTGCTGGGATTATTTGGAACTGTAATCGGCATGATTGAAATTTTCGGCTCTAATTCCCCTACTGGTGGCACTAATCCGGTGCAGCTTGCTCATGGTATTTCTGTAGCGCTGTACAATACTGCATTTGGTATTTTAGTGGCGATCCCAAGCATGATTTTTTACCGTTATTTCCGTGCTAAAGTAGACTCTTTGGTAATAGAAATGGAATTACAAACCTTGAAACTCGTGGAGACTGTCCACGGTGCGCGTAAGGTTTGATTAAATAGTAGGAACGGTTCATATTAATTTTTTAGGATGTGGCTAAATAGTCTAATGAATTTTCAACGTGGCAGACAAAAGGAAGAACCAGAAATTAATTTAGTCCCGATGATTGACGTGTTGCTGGTGATTCTAATTTTTCTGATGATTACCACTACATATTCGAAATTCTCAGAACTGAAAATCAATTTGCCACAAGCCACAGCGGACAAACCCTTTGATCGTCCCAATACCATCAACGTGTCGGTGAGTTCTATCGGTGATTATACGATCAATCGTATACCTGTCAAATACAACAGTTTGGAAGGACTCAGCGATGAATTACGTACTGCTGCGGGTGACCAGCAGGATCCAATGATCGTCATCAATGCTGACGCTAATGCCACGCACCAGTCTGTCGTCTCTGTGATGGAAGCTGCTCACCTTGCCGGGTACAATCACATCACTTTTATGACTAAAACTCGAGGTAATAAGCAGTAGGCATGCGTTGCTGGATGATGAGATCTGGGCGCAATTGTGATAGGGAAAAAGAAATCCATGCAATTAGTTTAGGTTTGTAGTGCGGCCTAGAATTTAACTAGTAATTCTTGAGTATGGCAGATCTGAATATAGTTGTATGCCTATCTAGGGATGATACTAAAAATATTTAGGAAATAAATTCATGGAAACAAAATTGTTTGATATTTTGGTGTGCCCATTGTGCAAGGGTCCGTTGTTGTACATAAAGTCTAAGTGCGAACTGATTTGTAAGGCAGATCGACTTGCTTTTTTCATCAGAGATGGTATTCCAGTGATGTTAGAAGACGAGGCTCGCAAATTGCCTACTGATGAAGAAGTTTAATCCAGATAGAATGTTTTGCCGTAAACAAATACCAGTAGATAAAGATCTCACAGTATTCTACTGAGGATTTTTATATCTGAAAAATAAACTAGATGAATTCAAATATTGCTGCCATTCTTGGCGCACTCATAGCTGATTCCGCCACACTTGGTTTGCACTGGATTTACGATCCAAAACGCATTGCTGAAATAGAGACATCGAAGGGACTGGTATTTTTGCAACCTGAAGCTAGCCATTATGCTGGCATAAAGGGTTATTTTGCGCATGGTGGCAAGGCGGCTGGGGAATCGACCGGTTACGGCGAGGTGTGTTTGTTAATGCTCCTGCATCTAGTAAAGCATGGTAATTTTAATCGCATCGAGTATCAGATTGAATACCGAGCACTCTTTGGGTCAGGTGGTACGTTTATCGGATACATCGACGCGCCCACTCGCCTGACATTGCATACGCTGTCATCGCTTGATCCCGCGGCATTTCCAGTAGCTTCAGGTGCCGATGACGACCAGTTTTTATCACTGGCTGCACTTCCAGCATTGGTCGCAACCCACACTGATGCTCTAGAAGTATTGATGAAGCGAGTTGATGAGATGGTACGTGTGACAAATAACAACGACATTGCAGTTACTGCCGCACAATGCTCTGCCGCAGCATTGTTCGAGATACTTCATGGTACGCCAATTAAACAAGCATTGGCTGATGCTCTGCAGTTTGCAGGTGATACGCTCAGACCATTACTTGAACAGGCGCTTGCTGTGCAGACGATGGATAGCATTGCAGTTGCAAAGCATTTCGGCTTTGGCTGTCATGTGCCAGAAGGGTTACCTGTAGTTTTCCATATTGCACAGTGTGCCCCAGATTATCAAACTGCAATAAAGGCCAATATTCGTACTGGAGGAGATAATTGTGGTCGTGCCATTATGCTCGGTGCATTTATTGCAGCACATATGGCAAAGCAGGGTGGGTCTATATTTCCTGTTCCACTTGAGTGGCTTGCTAGGTATAGAAAGATTGTTGTTGCCGCTGATGCATGTGCGAAGCTGTAGCTAGACATTTCTTATGCATAGGACGACAGGTAAATTTGTATGCGGGTTATCAGATTTTAATTGACGGGACACCTACAATGATACCGTAAACAAAATATGCATACTAAGCTAAAGTTGAGAAATACGTAGAAGTGATACAAACTATTTGTCAGAGGACTTAACATGACAACAACGCTAGGTAATCTATTTATTATCAGTGCTCCTTCTGGTACTGGGAAAACTAGCTTGGTTAAAGCGTTACTCCAGACAGATATTGACTTAAGTTTGTCTGTTTCATACACCTCAAGATCAGTGCGTCCCGGAGAAGTAGAAGGGCGCGATTATTATTTTGTAGAGCGTAGAATTTTCAAACGGATGCTAGAAAACGGTGAATTTTTAGAAAGCGCGGAAGTTTATGGGAATTTCTACGGAACTTCGCAAAAATGGATCGACAAGACAATAGTTTCTGGGCAAGACATTTTGCTTGAGATCGACAGTCAAGGCGCACAACAAGTGCGAAGGTTTTTTACCAATACGGTCAGTATTTTTGTTTTGCCGCCGTCGCTAGAAGTACTTGAAACCCGTTTAAGAAATCGCAACCAGGATTGCCAAGAGGTGATTACACTGCGGATGGCTGCTGCACGTCAGGAAATCAGCCACATCAGCGAATATGACTATGTTATTATCAACGAGAATTTGGATAAGGCGCTCAGGAGTTTAGCCTGTATCATACAGGCCGAACGTTTAAGAATTGCAGCGCAACTTGTTCGCTTTCATGATTTAGTAACGAGGCTCGGATGAATGCTATTTAAGAAATCAATTTAATAATTTCTTAAATATCTATCATATACTTTATCTGAATTGACGCTGGCATGCTAACCATACCACTGTCATTTTTTGTTGATACATTTAATTTATTTAAATACCATATTAGAAGAATCACCATGGCGCGGATTACGGTAGACGATTGCTTAAAAAGAATTCCCAACCGCTTTGATATGACTTTGGCAGCTACAATTAGAGCGAGGCAAATTTCAATTGGAAGCTCCCTATGGTAGAGCCTAACCGCGACAAACCTACAGTAATTGCTTTGCGCGAGCTGGCTCAGGGAAAACTGGGGTTGGAAATTCTCAACTTGGGACATGTTTAATTTTACACAATGCAGAACATCTGGCAAAAAACTGATTCAACTTATCTGGCAATCAAAGATAGATGTTCTATCTGAAAATATAGGGATGCTATAACGATGTCCCCCGTCACAAGTAGTTCACATAGCGAGCCAATTAGAGAGACGGAAAATTAAGGAAATTCCGATGCAAGCAAGAAGCCTGCCGAATTCTTCTCCTACTATCTCTGGGGCAGAATTACTATTCCATGAATTATCCGGTTATCTAAGGCCGGAAGACGTTTCTGATCTTCAAAACGTCTATCTTTTCAGCCAAAGTGCGCATTCCGGACAATACCGAAAATCAGGCGAACCTTACATTTCTCATCCGCTAGCGGTAGCTAGCATACTTGGTAAGCTGCACTTGGATACTCAGACGCTGACCGCGGCGTTGCTTCATGATGTAATGGAGGATACACACGTCTCTAAATCTGAGATCAGCAATAGATTTGGGGAAACAGTAGCGGAATTAGTGGATGGTGTCTCAAAGCTTGACAAGATTGAGTTCCAAACTCATGCGGATGCTCAGGCGGAAAACTTTCGTAAGATGCTGTTGGCAATGGCACGTGACGTACGGGTCATACTTATCAAGTTAGCAGACCGGCTCCATAATATGCGAACGCTGGAAGCAATAAGGCCTGAGAAAAGGCGTCGCACCGCTCGTGAAACCATGGAGATTTATGCGCCTATTGCTAACAGGCTAGGTCTCAACAATATTTACCAGGAATTGCAAGAACTCAGCTTCCATAACCTTTTTCCAACACGTTACAGAGTCTTGACAAAGGCAACCAAGGCGGTGCGCGGTAATCGACGAGAGACATTGAAGGAAATTCTTGATGCCATCAAGCAATGTTTCCACGAAGCAGGGCTCGATACAAAGGTGAGCGGGCGAGAAAAGCAACTTTATAGCATCTACAAGAAAATGGTGGAGAAGCACCTCACATTTTCCGAGATATTTGACATTTATGGTTTTCGTGTCGTTGTCAAGGATATACCTTCATGCTACGTTGCGCTTGGTGCCCTACATAGCCTTTACAATCCCGTTCCTGGGAAGTTTAAAGACTATATCGCGATTCCCAAGGAAAACGGTTACCAGTCATTACATAGCACGCTATTAGGACCATATGGTACTCCCATTGAAGTACAGATCCGCACCACTGAGATGCACCGAATTGCTGAAGCTGGTGTTGCCTCACACTGGTTATATAAGAGTTCTGATGCTGATTTAAACGACATACATATGAGAACCCACCAGTGGTTACAAAGCTTGCTAGAATCCCTGAGTGATTCTGATGATTCTTTGGAATTTCTAGAGCATCTTAAAGTTGATCTATTTCCAGGAGAAGTTTACGTAAGCACACCTCAGGGAAAAATTTTGACGTTACCCAAAGATTCAACAGCTGTAGATTTTGCCTATGCAATTCATACCGACATCGGTAATTGCTGTGTGGCTGTAAAGATTAATGGAGAAAATGCGTCTCTACGAACGAAACTCAGAAGTGGAGACCGCATAGAGATTGTTACGGCATCTCATGCAAAACCTAATCCTGCATGGCTTACTTACGTGGTTACTAGCAAGGCGCGCTCGCATATTCGTCATTTTCTAAAGACTATGCAATTCGAGGAGTCTGCGGAATTTGGGAAACGTTTGCTAAATCAAGCATTGCTGTCATTTAATGTTGATCCGCAGACTATAAGTGCTGCTCAGTGGGAGAAACTTGCGCGGGAAAGCGGTGCTAAATCAAAAAAAGAATTACTAGCAGACATGGGATTAGGAAAACATTTACCAGCTGTGGTGGCAAGGCGCTTGACGACACCGGGAGAGGCTATCTCTATGCCAAGTGGAGCAAATAATGCTATCGTTATCCTCGGGACTGAAGGCATGGCAGTACAATTTGCAAAATGCTGTCACCCGATTCCGGGCGATCCCATTGTTGGTTTTATAAAGAAAAATCAGGGACTAGTTATTCATGTACATGACTGTTCATTTATTGCTAAAAGCCGCAAAAATCCGAACAACTGGATGGACGTAACATGGAGCCAAGATATTACTAGACTTTTCGAAGCCAATATCAAAATGGTAGTCGCTAATCAGCGTGGTGTGTTGGCAAGGGTCGCAACAGGAATCGCCGAATCTGGATCTAATATTGACAATATTGCCATGGAAGGAGATGGCGATTATACTACAATGCATTTTACCTTGCAGGTTAGTAACCGTCAGCATCTTGCACAGTTAATGCGCGGTCTGAGGCATATTCGTGAAGTGACAAGAATTACCCGAGTGAGCGGATGAGCTAACTGCATTTTATCTATTCAGTATTCGGTAGAAGATACCACATCAACAGCAATACAAAACTACCGGAATATCTGTCATAATCTATTTTATTATGAAGGACGCAGAAATATCAACCCTTGATTTCACATTACCAGAAGCTTCGTCTTCTGGTAATGAGGAATCGATTAAGCTCAAAACCTTACCTTCTAACATCAGGGACCTACTCAATCAGGCCACTACTGAGGTTGAAGCAGCGATTCGAAACCTTGAGCAGGCTCTAGAATCTGATCTAATTGAAGATACCTGTTGGCAGTTGTTGGCTTATTTATATCTAGGAGCTAACAGGATGGATGATTTTAGCAGTCTTGATAGGCGGTATGAAGAGACCTTTGGTGCACCTATTTTTGTCAATATTCCTCAGGAAAGATCGCAGCTCAATCCTGACCGTGTTATTTTTAAAATGCCTCAAAAAATCGTAAGTGGCTCCTTGCCTGATATTACTTCAGTACAGGAAACGTGCGCTTCGTCTAAGGGCACTGTGCTGGATTTTTCCCGCGTACATGGTGCTGATACTAATGGACTTAAGGAGCTCGTTGAATTATTTTCACAATTACCACGTGATCAAACAAAGCCCGAGATAGTAGCTATTGATCGCTTTATTTCCAGTTTAGGAAAAGCGGCCGATGACACTACTGGAACCCAGGAAATGTGGGGCATGTTGTTTGAGTACAAGCGTTTTTGTAATGATATTGATGCTTTTGATGATCTTGCCATTAAGTTTGCCATGCGCTTTGACATTTCTCCACCATCTTGGTAGACAGGCGCATCAGCATATAATTATCATAAAAACAACAAGTTGTAATCAATAATCCTGTTTTTGCAAACCGTTTACAACCATACGCTCTTTGTTATTTACAATAAGTTTTATTAGAATGTATTTGCAGGCGGGAGTGTGGCAGTTGTTTGTCGTTGCGCTGAAACAACGTCTGCTTTCAAGCCAAAGCGGACATTCAACTCGGACATTCAACTTCTTCCTAAGAAACCGCTCGGCGGCGTAGGAAGTTTGGTGCGATCTTGGGGCAATTCAGAAGTACCGATGCGGCAGGGTTATATAATTTGCCCATCTTGCTGTACCATCTCTATGCCTTGTAAACGCCCCAGATAGTAACTGGGGATCTTTTGAAACGCGTCTAGGCAATGAGGACAACGGCAAAAGTAAATTTCCTTCCCAGCATATTCCGTGATGATGGCCGATAGTGGAGGTTTTTCCGCCAGGCAGGGCGGGTATACGATCAATCCTTTGTTTCTGCAAAACGCTTTTCAGGGTCGGTGGCAAAGACATTAACACAACCTTGGCAACAGAATAAATATTCCTTGCCTTTATGACTACAAACGGCCGCCTTATCTTTGTTGATTCCCAGCCTGGCCAGGGAACAGCCGCACGTAGGATAGATATGTGTTTCCAGTGTTCACCTCTGATAAGTTAGTATATTTGTGTGAACGATTTCCCAATAAGTATTTTCGACAATCAATGCTAATTTTCACATAATGCTTTGCGTTTATATGATAGAACTCATGAACCTGTACAGCAGGACATGCCCGTATCAGACTGTTGTATTGGCGGACATGGTACATCACCATAGGAGCAGTATACGCAGCAGTCACCCGGTTTTGGTTTCATCACCGTGTGGCATTGCTCACATTCATAGAACCACTGACAGGCATCCGTTGGCATCGTCTCGGTTTTGCTGTGGCTGCACTCCGGGCAGGCCAGTGTCGACTCCAAAATGACTTCACTCATTTCGACTCCCCGCTAATACCGACGGATAACCCGCGTCCCTGGTAGCGCGAGTCAAGGCATCAACGCTTGTTTTCGCATCGTCGAATGTAACGATGGCCTGACGTTTTTCAAAGTTCATATTGGTCTTACTGACGCCAGGCACCTTGTTGAGTGCCTTCTTCACTGTAATTGGGCACACTGGACAGTTCATGCTAGACACAGAAAGCATAACAGTCTGGATAGAAGCCCACGTAGGAGCCGTCAGTAATGACAAGACGGAGGCCCAACGAAGAACAGTTTTTTCATGGCTTATTCCTTTCAGTAAAAAAATGGGGCGGCGTACGGAAACATGAGTGCAATCAGCACCAAGTGGGCGACGACCAAGAAAAGAACCTTGTAAGTCATCTTGACTTGCGTAATTGCACAACTTTCGCCCGGCTTGCAGACGGAGGTGGGATGCCAGATATGTTGGTAAGCGAAGAATAATGCGATTATTGCTATGCTGGTAAACAGAAGACGGTACGGTTCGAGTACTGTCAGGTAACCGATCCAGGCTCCACTGAAACCAAGTGTGATAAGTACCAACGGGCCAAGGCAGCAGGTAGAGGCCAGAACTGCAGCTAGTCCACCATAGGCCAGCGCACTACGTCCGCTTTCCTGTTCAAACATGAAACTTCTCCTTCCAATAACTCAAAAAACGGTGACATCGACAATAATTACAGTATCATTGGAAATGGTTTTTCCCCCAGTATTGGTTGGTGTTACAGCGACTACTATCAATATCAATATTTTTGGAATTAGTACCGATTAATGGATGCCTACAGATCGAATATTTACCTGTAACAATTGGTTGGCCATGACAATGTGGTTTGGTTCAACCAAATGCCAGCTTGTATCCGGCGTTAGTGGCTCCGACGCCACCAGCACAGTCGGTTCTTCACTAGGAAAGAGTTTAGAGTTGCCAGCTTTGCAGCTGTAACGGTGTCCGGTGGACATACAGTGAATTTGGTATCATGCCTTCAGATATGCCTTCAGTACTATACCTTGATACAACAGCTGACCTTCCATCGCTCACCACCAAGTTAAGATCACATCCTGCTGTATGTCCAGCAGATTTAAGTAATACCTCAATTGACTCTATGGTAGCCAATACTGCCGTCGCCATTTTTTCTGTTGAGGACTCGCCCTTGAGCGCAGAGTAAATATCTGCGAACAAAGCAAAAATAGTTTCACTATCTGTCGTACCTTGCATCCAGGCATAGCTTGAATCCGATAATTCGTGCCGGAGTTGTCGTTTAACTGTCTGGAATTCTCTAATGCTACCATTATGCATGAATGCAAATTGTTCCCGTGCGAAAGGATGACAATTCA
>SMXG01000059.1 GCA_004356775.1 Betaproteobacteria bacterium
CTTTACGATTTTATTTAATCTGAATTCCACACGTTTTGAACGTTCGTTTTTAGCACGAAGCAGACATTCAACTAACTAACCATAGTTTTCAATGTTGATGGGCGGGGTACACCTATCTGGAACTGACCCCACTCCCCTATCAATGTAGTTCCTACTCCCTCTTCCTTTCCTTAATTTTAGCGAAAAAATTTTTTCAGAAATAAAATCAGTGAATGTCCGCTTTTGGCACAAAGCGGACGTTCACTATCAGAGTTATTTCTTCTCTTCTTCATCTGACTAGTCGTGAAAGGTAGTAAAATTTAGCGCTGAATCAACTTCAGAATAATTGCAAAATCTAGATTTGGAGGATAGCGTTATGGTCAATTGGGAAGTTAAGGGGCGAGGCTTTCAGAACTGCAATTGCAACTATGGGTGTCCCTGTCAGTTCAACGCACTACCTACACATGGTAACTGCGAAGCTGTAACGGGCTATGAAATAGATGAGGGATATTTTGGCGATGTTAATCTAGATGGATTAAAAGTTGCTGGTATCTATTCCTGGCCAGGTCCGGTACATGAAGGAAACGGAAGAATGCAGCTAATCATTGACGAGAAGGCAAATGATCAGCAGCGAAATTCCCTGATCAAGATTATGCAGGGAGAAGAGACAGAGCCAATGGCAACGATGTGGGCCGTCTATTCTGCCATGAGTCCTAATAAGCTGGAGCCACTCTCCAAGCCTATAGATCTCGCAATCGATGTTGAGAACCGCACTGGACATATCAATATACCAGGTGTATTTGAAACAGAGGGCGAGCCGATTCGTAATATCGTCACCGGAGATATTCAACGTGCCCGTATTGATTTGCCCAATGGATTCGAGTATGAAATTGCTGAGATGGGGAGTGCTAGCACGAAAGCCACTGGTGACATCAAACTGAATTTTGAGAACAGCTATGGTCAGTTTGCTGAACTTCACCTTTCTCACATGGGTGTTGTGCGTTCAACAGGCTAGCTAATGAGGCCAATACCCTTGGTATCGACATCAGTAGTAGAGCGGGCGTTTAAACATGATCGTTGGATAGTTCTCGCTAGTCTCTTAGTCGTCATCGCATCCGCTTGGGCCTACATCGTAGCTGGCGCTGGCATGGACATGGGCAGAATGTTCGGAACCAGCGACTCGATGTCACAAACTTGGACCTCTGGCTATTTCCTACTGATACTTGTTATGTGGTGTGTCATGATGATCGCCATGATGCTCCCAAGTGCAGCACCAATGATTTTGCTCTTTGCCGCTATTAACAGAAAAAATGACGAACGTGGTAGTCCGGTAGTATCCACTGGCATCTTTGTAACAGGCTATGTTGCAGCGTGGGGAGGTTTTAGTGTGATTGCAACATCCCTTCAATGGGGGTTGGAAGAATTGACTCTCTTAACACCGATGATGGCAAGTGCAAGCCTTCCATTTGGCAGTGCATTGTTGGTTGCAGCAGGAATCTATCAGTTGACGCCTTTGAAACACGCCTGTCTGCGTCACTGCCGATCACCAATTGACTATTTGGGACACCGGTGGCGAAGTGGAATGATGGGCGCTCTAGTCATGGGTCTGGAACACGGGTTATTTTGCCTTGGTTGTTGCTGGGTCTTAATGGCACTGTTGTTCTACGGTGGTGTCATGAACCTAAATTGGATCATTGGACTTGCTTTTTACGTCCTACTAGAGAAAGTCGCACCCGCTGGTCATTGGGTTGGACGGTTTAGTGGTATCGCTTTAATCGTCTGGGGCACAACAATTTTATTGCAATATAGTATGAGTACCTGACAGTATTGAATGTCCGCTTTTGGCACAAAGCAGACATTCAAGAACAGTAACTGCTTAATAAAGAGAGCGAAAGGAGAATTCACTTGAAAGCGATCGGTCTTTACCAATATCTTCCCATCGAAAACGAGCAGTCACTTATTGATGTTGAGGTTGATCGGGCCACACCCGGCGGGCGTGATCTGCTGGTTGCAGTAAGGGCCATTTCGGTGAACCCCATCGACACCAAAGTGCGCGCGCCAAAAGACAAAACTGAAACCAGCCCGCGAATACTGGGGTGGGATGCTGCGGGTGAAGTGGTTAGCGTAGGCGATGAGGTCACAGACTATCAGGTTGGTGATCAGGTGTTCTACGCCGGTGATATTACGCGGCCCGGTAGCAACAGCGAATTTCAGCTCGTCGATGAACGCATTGTGGGACGCAAGCCGACCACACTCGGCTACGCCGAAGCCGCCGCGCTGCCACTGACTAGCATCACCGCATGGGAAGCTCTGTTCGAAAGGCTCGATATTTCGGCCACGGGAGAGGATGCAGGCAAATCCATTTTAATTATTGGTGGATCGGGCGGAGTCGGGTCCATCGCTATCCAATTGGCAAACAAGGTTGCGAAGCTCAAAGTAATCGCCACCGCGTCACGGCAAGAATCGATTACCTGGGCCAAACGGCTCGGCGCTGAACAGGTGGTGAATCACCGCAATGCGCTCGATGAGGAGTTAAAGGCAATTGATGTTCCGCTGGTGGACTACATCCTGTGTCTTAACAGCACTCAGCAACACTGGACGGCAATGACCAACGCCGCTGCACCGCAAGGTCGTATCTGTTCCATCGTCGGAACGCTCGAGCCGGTAAATCTGGATTTGCTCATGAGAAAAAGTGCGACCTTTGTCTGGGAATTCATGTTCACACGCTCGATGTATCAAACACCGGACATGATCGAGCAACAACACCTGCTGAACGCGATCGCGGACCTGATCGACCAGGGCGACATCATTACCACAGTGAACCGTGTTATCCGTCCGATCAACGCGGTCAATCTGCGCCACGCGCATGCATTGGTCGAGCAAGGGGACTCCATCGGCAAGCTTGTGCTTGCCGATTGGGCGTAGCTCAATGCCCGGCTTGCCGATGCCCGTCTGCTTGGTAATTTCTGTTATACCCATTTAAGCTTGGCCTAGACCAGAGCCGGGATCTTTTGTATGTCTCTGAACGTCCGCTTTTGGTACAAAGCAGACGTTCACAAATGACTACTATCGACTGAAAGCGGATCATTATCCGTAGCGATTACTACCCACCAGAACTCAGACATTTCAATCCTCCGTACCTTGGCTAACGTAGACGAGAAGAAAAAAGGTTTATCTCTGTATCTCTTTATCTATTTCCTTAATCTTTTCTACACCTTGCTCAATTCTCTTCTTCAACAGCGTTTCCTTGTGCTTAGTGCGCAGCTCGGAACTAGTAGGATCAAACACCAGCCATACGAACACGAGAATAGTCGCTATGCCAATAACTTTTATTAATGTTTGTTTACTTATCACTCGACGCCTGTTAGCAATTTTGCTAAAACTCTCTTGCCTTCGGCAAGACGAGCCGTACGAGTTACATTCCTTAGATCACCAAACTCCTTACGTGCTTTATTAAGTAGTTCAGTTGCTGAATCATCTTCATCTAACGCCGTAATACCAGCCAGATACCATAGTTGAAAAGCCGACTCTTCGTTTGAAAGTTTAGCTAATATAGAGAGATTCATTATTGAAAAAAAAGCTTGATCCTCTGAATGCTTTGGGTTAAAGGTTAGAACTGCAGATGCGTCAAATTTGGCATGTTTCATGAAATTCTGTGGACCGCGCATCGTCTTAAAATACTTACTAGGAGGAATATTGCTTGCTTCTTGCGCAAGCTTGTCCCACGATTCATCAGGATACTGTTGTTCGACCAAATCTGAAATAATCATAGAAGCAGCCCCAACTAACGTATGTACTGCAACTGGATCGTCATCATCAAATAATAGTCGAATTGCAACACTTAATTGACGACGTGCTGTATCAAGTTTATTAAGCTGTATCTGGTCATTCATTTAAATTGACGAGAGTCGATGTAGGCCACCTAAAATGTTTAACTACAGTTTAGACTATTTTTTAAACTGATGCTCGAAACACAATGAATACGCCACTCTGAGCTGTGCTATGTTTCTCGGATACCTGACAACGAAACGTTCTATTTTGGCGCTACTTGCTGGAGTTGCTTTAGCAACATCTATCCATGCTGATGTTGATACAGAATTTATCTGTGGGAGAGCTTCCTACATAGCACTTCCCAGTCTTCAAATTTCGTATTCCGTAAATAACGGCTGTTCTCATGACGTGATAGCGACAAACGTTTGAATTAAGGGGCGCGCTTTAGCACGTCCCGCTTGAATGATAGGTTGGGCGGCTATGGTGCTTTTCCATAAATACGCTGATTTATAGTAGCTAGCTTGATGGCAAGCTCATCATTACCTTTGATTCTTGCTATTGCAAGAGTGGTAAGGTAAACGATAGTAGAGGAGAACATTACTACCTCGGCAATCAGTTTTGGGTTGTAGTTACTAACAATTTCATTACCAGATATTTTTGCCATCACTTGTGCGACTCCACCATGAGTATAATCATGCAATTGATTCTTTATCTTGGCATATAGACTACTAAGTTCTTCGTCCTTGTACACACCAACTTGTTCTATCTTTTTTATAAGCTTGCCAAGCGACATGGGCATGCTGTTCTCCCTCAGAAACAATTTAATTTGATTTTCTGTTGCACACCACTGGAACCATACACCTCGAACATGTGCTTCAAAATGTGGACGAAGCAGCGCAAGTGCTGACCCAAATAACTTATTGTCCACTAATACAATGATCCCTTGATAAAGCTCTAAAGAATGAAGTAATAATGGACCAGACACGCTAACTTTAACCTTAGCACTATCGTCAGGTGTAGATAAAGACTCTCCATCAATGAGCTTCCTAAGCTCAGTATTCCACTCAACAGCGTTATTAATTTGTTGATCTAGTTCCATGGCATAAGCAGTTTATGCAGAAAAAGGTGTGTGGGAAGAAAAGTATATAGTGATACACCAACGCGCTGCCCTTTTAAGTCTGGGGAATGGGATTAAATAGTTAATCTTAGCTTTCCAAGTTGACTATTCTTTCTTCCAAGTCTTCTTCCAAGTTGGATATTTCATTTCGTAGTCCTTCGATCGCATCTTCGAGATCGTAGATTCTAAATTCTTGGACCTCTACCTTATCTTTTAGATTGTTAAATACCTCCTTATCGATTTCCATTTTTTGTTCCCTGTTAAATTATAAAATATAGCACAACAACCACTAAGCACAGAACACCAAATGTGACGACGTGGAAATACGATATGAGCCACGTTACAAAAAGCTCTATGGATGAAACTTATTTATTCTCTCTGAGACAAACAGTATCTTTGAATCTTGAATGTCCGCTTTTGGCACAAAGCGGACATTCAAAGAGTCATATTAAACATGGCTCTGCCATGCCTGAAGAAGTATGCGGGTAGCAGATCGCAAAAATATTATAAGTAAAACAAAGGCAATCAGAATATCAGGCCACCCCGAATCGAACACCCAAACAAATAACGCAGCAGCGATCACAGCGAATCCCTCAAAAACATCATTTCGTGAACACTCCCATACAGAAGACATGTTCACGTCACTGTGTCTATATCGATGCAAAAGTGCTAAGCAGAAGGCATTCGCTGCCAGATTTATAATTGCGGCGATACTCATCGTCTCAAAGATGGGTGTTTCCATGTGAAATAAGTGCCATACGATCTGAAACGCAATAACAACTGCTGTGCCCATAATCAAGAATCCTTTAAATAGGGCCACCTTCGCTTTTACAGTATTGGCCAAACCAATCACAGCAAAACTCAGGGCGTATGTTAGAGCATCGCCAAAGTTGTCCAGAGCTCCTGACAGCAGAGATGATGATTTACTAGATATAGCCGCTGCGATCATCATGAAAAAAGTCATCGCATTAATTACCAGTACAAAAATTAAGGTACGGCGCTGATGCGCCTGTAACACAGATATATCGACTGAATCCTTGTTGCAGCAACTATTACTCATTTTCTTATTATTGCATTGATATATTCGAACGTCCGCTTTTGGCACAAAGCAGATATTCGGGTATTATCAATTTTATTATATTTGATGGATCTGTCCGGAATCGGACTAGTGAACAAATACATGTTTCACATCGTACTTTACCAACCTCAGATTCCGCCAAATACAGGTAATATAATCAGGTTGATGGCTAACAATGGCTTTAGCTTACATCTCATAGAACCCCTAGGATTTAACC
>SMXG01000060.1 GCA_004356775.1 Betaproteobacteria bacterium
CCGGCTACAGCCCCAGGATGTGATGAGCCGACATCGAGGTGCCAAACTCCCCCGTCGATATGAACTCTTGGGAGGAATTAGCCTGTTATCCCCGGCGTACCTTTTATCCGTTGAGCGATGGCCCTTCCATACAGAACCACCGGATCACTATGACCTGCTTTCGCATCTGCTCGACTTGTCAGTCTCGCAGTCAAGCACGCTTTTGCCATTGCACTATCAGCACGATTTCCGACCGTACCTAGCGTACCTTCGTACTCCTCCGTTACTCTTTAGGAGGAGACCGCCCCAGTCAAACTGCCCACCATACACGGTCCCCGATCCAGATAATGGACCTAGGTTAGAACCTCAACAACATCAGGGTGGTATTTCAACGTTGGCTCCATGAACTCTAGCGAGTCCACTTCAATGCCTCCCACCTATCCTACACAGATATTCTCAAAGCCCAATGTAAAGCTACAGTAAAGGTGCACGGGGTCTTTCCGTCTAGCCGCGGGTAGATTGCATCTTCACAACCATTTCAACTTCGCTGAGTCCCAGGAGGAGACAGTGTGGCCATCGTTACGCCATTCGTGCAGGTCGGAACTTACCCGACAAGGAATTTCGCTACCTTAGGACCGTTATAGTTACGGCCGCCGTTTACCGGGGCTTCAATCAAGAGCTTGCACCCCATCATTTAACCTTCCGGCACCGGGCAGGCGTCACACTCTATACGTCCACTTGCGTGTTTGCAGAGTGCTGTGTTTTTATTAAACAGTCGCAGCCACCATTTCTTTGCAACCCCCATCCGCTTCACGCGCGAGGCGCTATACGTACCGGGGGTACACCTTATCCCGAAGTTACGGTGTTAATTTGCCGAGTTCCTTCTCCTGAGTTCTCTCAAGCGCCTTAGAATTTTCATCCCGCCCACCTGTGTCGGTTTGCGGTACGGTCTTCATTCAACTGAAGCTTAGTGGCTTTTCCTGGAAGCAGGGTATCACTCACTTGGCGCCCCGAGGGGCGTTGCGTTATCACGCCTCAACTAAGCCACCCGGATTTGCCTAGGCGGCACGTCTACACGCTTGAACCGGGACATCCAACACCCGGCCGAGCTAACCTTCTCCGTCCCCACATCGCATTGAACAAAGGTACTGGAATTTTAACCAGTTTCCCATCAGCTACGCATTTCTGCCTCACCTTAGGGGCCGACTCACCCTGCGCCGATGAACGTTGCACAGGAAACCTTGGGCTTACGGCGAGGGAGCCTTTCACTCCCTTTATCGCTACTCATGTCAGCATTCGCACTTCCGATACCTCCAGCAGCCTTCACAAGCTACCTTCGCAGGCCTACGGAACGCTCTCCTACCATCTACACATTATGTGTAAATCCCTAGCTTCGGTGTACAGTTTGAGCCCCGTTACATTTTCCGCGCAGGACGACTCGATCAGTGAGCTATTACGCTTTCTTTAAAAGATGGCTGCTTCTAAGCCAACTTCCTGACTGTTTTCGCCTTCCCACCTCGTTCACCACTTAACTGTACTTTGGGACCTTAGCTGAGGGTCTGGGTTGTTTCCCTTTCGACACCGGACGTTAGCACCCGATGTCTGTCTCCCACGCTTGCACTCTTTGGTATTCGGAGTTTGCCATGGGTTGGTAAGCCTATGTGGCCCCCTAGCCATAACAGTGCTCTACCCCCAAAGGTGATACGTGAGGCACTACCTAAATAGTTTTCGGAGAGAACCAGCTATTTCCAGATTTGTTTAGCCTTTCACCCCTACCCACAGCTCATCCCCTAATTTTTCAACATTAGTGGGTTCGGACCTCCACGAGGTGTTACTCTCGCTTCATCCTGGCCATGAGTAGATCATCTGGTTTCGGGTCTACACCCAGCAACTGAACGCCCATTTAAGACTCGCTTTCGCTACGCTTCCCCTATTCGGTTAAGCTTGCTACTGAATGTAAGTCGCTGACCCATTATACAAAAGGTACGCAGTCACCCCTGCTTAAAGAATCCTTGAGGTCCTTTGCCTGGCTAACGATTCTTTCGTCTTTTAGGCTTTTTGATTTATTTTATTTGCCAAAAAAAATCAAAGGTTCTTTAAGCAGGGGCTCCCACTGTTTGTATGCATGCGGTTTCAGGATCTATTTCACTCCCCTTCCGGGGTTCTTTTCGCCTTTCCCTCACGGTACTGGTTCACTATCGGTCGATTACGAGTATTTAGCCTTGGAGGATGGTCCCCCCATATTCAAACAGGATTTCTCGTGTCCCGCCCTACTTGTTTCCAACCTTAGTTCCACACTGAAACTTTTACCTACGGGGCTATCACCCACTATGGCCCGACTTTCCAGACGGTTTGGCTAGTTAAAATGCTAAAAATTGGAGGCTTCTCCCATTTCGCTCGCCGCTACTCTGGGAATCTCGGTTGATTTCTGTTCCTCTGGCTACTTAGATGTTTCAGTTCGCCAGGTTTGCCACGCTTGGCCTATATATTCAGCCAAGGTTGACCCTTGCGGGCCGGGTTTCCCCATTCGGACATCTCCGGATCAAAGCTTGTTTGCCAGCTCCCCGAAGCTTTTCGCAGGCTTCCACGTCCTTCATCGCCTGTAATCGCCAAGGCATCCACCACATGCACTTATTCGCTTGATCCTATAACCTTAAGGGCTTTTAGAGTCTGGGGACCGAAGTCAATTGAAACCTAACGACCCCAAAGAGATCAACCCCATTATCCAAAACCATTTGGCTACAGGTTTGTTTGTTCGCATCGCATCCAACTAAAAATACAATGCGTAGATACAATCTAACCCATTATTCCGCATTTCTATCACCACGAAACCTTGACCATACAGATCACAGGATCCTATAGAATGCGAAATACTTTACTTCTTCCAAATTTTTAAAGAACATCAGGAAATAGAAGTTAGGAACCAAAAGTCAGAAATACGACCATTAATCATACCCACTGCTATTTACCCTTAAGTACAGCCGCTGGTTAAAAACCAGAAGTAAGCGTTTTCGTTTACTTCTATTCTTTAAAGTTACCAAACTTGACCGACTGGATTGGTGGAGATGAACGGGATCGAACCGTTGACCCCCTGCTTGCAAAGCAGGTGCTCTCCCAGCTGAGCTACACCCCCTCGATGTTGGTAGGTCTGGGTGGATTTGAACCACCGACCCCACGCTTATCAAGCGTGTGCTCTAACCAACTGAGCTACAGACCCTGTATTTAAGAGTCCATGACAAAAGCTGTGTTATTTTCTCAAGTCCTCAGTCTTAGCCCTCCTAGCTTTTGCTACTTGAACAACCGATAGGTTGTGGACACTTAAACTAGGATTTTCTCTTGAAAGGAGGTGATCCAGCCGCAGGTTCCCCTACGGCTACCTTGTTACGACTTCACCCCAGTCATGAATCTCACCGTGGCAAGCGTCCTCCGTGTGGTTAGACTACTTGCTTCTGGTGGAACCCACTCCCATGGTGTGACGGGCGGTGTGTACAAGACCCGGGAACGTATTCACCGCGACATGCTGATCCGCGATTACTAGCGATTCCGACTTCACGGAGTCGAGTTGCAGACTCCGATCCGGACTACGACGCGCTTTCTGAGATTAGCTCCCCCTCGCGGGTTGGCAACCCTCTGTACGCGCCATTGTATTACGTGTGAAGCCCTACCCATAAGGGCCATGAGGACTTGACGTCGTCCCCACCTTCCTCCGGTTTGTCACCGGCAGTCTCATTAAAGTGCCCAACTGAATGATGGCAATTAATGACAAGGGTTGCGCTCGTTGCGGGACTTAACCCAACATCTCACGACACGAGCTGACGACAGCCATGCAGCACCTGTGTTATCGTTCCCTTTCGGGCACACCCACTTCTTTGCGGGCTTCGATACATGTCAAGGGTAGGTAAGGTTTTTCGCGTTGCATCGAATTAATCCACATAATCCACCGCTTGTGCGGGTCCCCGTCAATTCCTTTGAGTTTTAATCTTGCGATCGTACTCCCCAGGCGGTCAACTTCACGCGTTAGCTACGTTACCAAGCCTGTTAAGACCCGACAACTAGTTGACATCGTTTAGGGCATGGACTACCAGGGTATCTAATCCTGTTTGCTCCCCATGCTTTCGTGCCTGAGCGTCAGTGTTAGCCCAGGGGGCTGCCTTCGCCATCGGTGTTCCTCCACATCTCTACGCATTTCACTGCTACACGCGGAATTCCACCCCCCTCTGCCACACTCTAGCCTTGCAGTTTCAAACGCAGTTCCCAGGTTAAGCCCGGGGATTTCACATCTGACTTACAAAACCGCCTGCGCACGCTTTACGCCCAGTAATTCCGATTAACGCTCGCACCCTACGTATTACCGCGGCTGCTGGCACGTAGTTAGCCGGTGCTTCTTCTTCCGGTACCGTCAGTAGTCACGGGTATTAACCGTAACCGTTTCGTTCCGGCTGAAAGAGCTTTACAACCCGAAGGCCTTCTTCACTCACGCGGCATGGCTGGATCAGGGTTGCCCCCATTGTCCAAAATTCCCCACTGCTGCCTCCCGTAGGAGTCTGGGCCGTATCTCAGTCCCAGTGTGGCTGGTCGTCCTCTCAGACCAGCTACTGATCGAAGCCTTGGTGAGCTTTTACCTCACCAACAAGCTAATCAGGCATCGGCCGCTCTAAAAGCGCAAGGTCTTGCGATCCCCTGCTTTTCTCCTCAGAGATTATGCGGTATTAGCACACCTTTCGATGCGTTATCCCCCACTTGAAGGTACGTTCCGATGTATTCCTCACCCGTTCGCCACTCGCCACCAGGGTTACCCCCGTGCTGCCGTTCGACTTGCATGTGTAAAGCATGCCGCCAGCGTTCAATCTGAGCCAGGATCAAACTCTTCAGTTCAATACTGTTACAACTCTCGCTTGACGTGTTACCTTGCGATTCCAGTTATTGCCCCTAAGCTTTCTAGAAACATACCAGAATCTATCTTACATCGTGCGAGCACTTCAACTCTTAAGCCGCCCGAATACCCTGTCTCGAAAGACCGAATACCCAGGCTCCCCAGTCAAGTGCCCACACCTATCGGCTGTAAATTTTTAAAGAACAAATCTGTCCATAAACCTTCTGGTCAGAAAACCATATAATTATACAGCTACCGAATACGGGGATCAAGGTGTTTCTGATATTTCTAAATATATATTCTGTCTGAGTATCAGAGGATTATTACCCTAGAGAATTTCCGCTTACCTACCTGTACTACTGCAGTTTCGCCACGGCTTACTTTTAAGTTCTTGTCACTTACTTTTTCACCGTTTAATTTTACACCTCCTTGTTCAATCATACGTAGTGCTTCTGTTGTGCTGGCAGTGAGTCCAGCTTGCTTGAGAATTTTTGCTATAGGTAATCCGTCACCTTCAGCATGCAGATTTTTTTCTGGAATATCATCTGGTTGCGCACCATGTCTGAAACGTGCCTCAAAGTTGGTTAATGCTGTCTCTGCATCCCGTTCACTGTGAAAACGGGCCACAATTTCTTTAGCAAACTTTACTTTTATATCGCGTGGATTAAGACCTTGTTCCACTTCCTGCTTCCACAGACGGATGGTACCTAACGATTCAAATGATAGTAATTCTATATAACGCCACATCAACTCATCGGAAACTGACATTAATTTACCAAATATTTCTTCAGCACTCTCAGCTATACCAATATAGTTACCCATAGATTTAGACATTTTGTTGGCACCATCAAGCCCTTCTAGGAGCGGCATGGTCAGAATACATTGAGGCGGCTGGCCGAAATGCTTTTGCAATTCTCGTCCCATTAGTAAATTGAATTTCTGATCAGTGCCACCTAGCTCAATATCTGCTTTGAGCATAACCGAGTCGTAGGCCTGGATCAGCGGATACAATAGCTCGTGAATGGCAATGGGCTGATTGCTTTGATATCGTTTTCCGAAATCGTCCCGTTCTAACATACGAGCGACGGTATGAGTTGCTGCTAGCTTGATCAGGTCAGTTGCATTCAGCTTATCCATCCAAGTGGAGTTAAATACTACTTCGGTTTGATCGGACCTCAGTATCTTGAATACCTGATGGGTATAGGATATCGCGTTCTCCGCCACCTGTTCTCGGGTTAGCGTAGGACGGGTAATATTTTTGCCGCTGGGGTCGCCTATCATGCCAGTGAAATCACCTATCAGAAACAGAATGTGGTGGCCCAAATCCTGTAGCTGGCGCATTTTGTTGAGCAGAACTGTATGACCCAAATGTAAATCCGGGGCAGTGGGATCAAACCCAGCCTTGATTCTTAGCGGGCGACCTGTAGAAAGCCTTTGTTTCAGTTCTTCTTCTACCAGAAGCTCATTGCAGCCACGCTTGATAATTTCTAACTGTCCTTGTGTATGTTCGGTCACAGTGATATTAGAGTAATACTATCCAAGGTTATTTTCCGCAAAACCCCAATTGATTAGTTTTTCGATAACTGCGTTAACATAGTCCACTCGGCGGTTCTGGTAATCAAGATAGTAAGCATGTTCCCACACGTCAATAACCAGAAGCGGTTTTACCCCTTTGGTTAAAGGTAATTCTGCATTGGCTGTCTTAGTTACTTCGATCTTATCTCCATTCATTACTAGCCACGCCCAACCACTTCCGAATTGAGACATTGCTGTAGAAGCCAGTTCCTTTTTACATGAGTCTAGGTCACCGAAAGAGCTCTCTATTTTTTGCTTCAAAACTATAGGAGGTTTCCCGCCACCTTTTGGAGATAGGCTATTCCAGTAAAAAGTGTGGTTCCAAATTTGAGCGGCATTGTTATATATACCGGCTTTATCAACTCGACCAGTTGTTGCAGAGATAACCTTTTGCAATGTCAAATCTGTAAGTTCTGTCCCAGTTATCAGTTTGTTCAGGTTATCCACATAGGTTCTGTGATGCTTGCCATAATGGAAACCCAACGTACGTGCTGAAATTACAGGATCTAGTGCATTATCTGCGTAGGGCAGGGGCGGCAGTATATGTGGCGCTCCTGTGGGAGAATTTCTAGTTTCATCGTTGATCATTATATTGACTCCTCTGTTTATGACAAAAAAACTTACCTCGTTTTCTTTTTCTATTTGTAAACACAACCGAATGCTTCAGAATGACATGAAGCATAGACGATTGATACGATCCCAATAAACAGAATATTATGTTTCAGTTTATTAAACGGGATACAACTAAATTTCTCAGGTGTAAAAAAACAACCACACACCCCATGTTTCTTAGGGATAAGTATATATGAAATATTTCTGTTTCATTAACTGACTCCTTGTCAGTTAAGCCAGATTACCTTGCCAGCCACACTATTACTGTATATTTATGTCATTGGCTTGAAAAATGAACTGATCACTATCGTTTCGTAACTGTTGGTACGTTTTCGTTGTACCGTAGCATTCAGTTCTTTGATGGGTGTAAGTTAAAGATTTTTATAATCAATGACACCAAACGGGAAACTAACCGGTTCCACTCCCAAAGCAATAAAGTGCATCAAAAAAACGTTAACGTTTCCATCGGTTTATTAAACATAACGATGCGTTGTTTATTACTAAGAAATGAGAGCCTGGAGCTTACATGGAACAGCTTTTATGCATGGCTCCAAGTTAGAGTCCATATTTTATTAGATCTTGTGAGGAAAGTCGTGACAATAAGCATCGTCTATTGGAAAATGATACTGATGATGCCCAGTTGATCTTTGGTGGCACTTGTTACACAGGATAAAGATCTTTATTCTGGATTTCATGATTCCTATCTGTGTTGTCTAATCAAAAGCTGAGAAAGTTATACTTCCCGCAGGGCCAATAATGATTTATCAGGATAATGTCGCATTTGGTACCCTACCCACAACCTGCTTTGCTATTCGATATGCAAGAGTGTTTGCATTCAGTTGCAGAGTTGAGTTTCCAAGTTCTTGAGTAGTTTACTTAAAGAGTTCTAGCCACCGTCCAATAACTCAGGACGAAGCTCCGGTATAGCTAAATGTTTAGACATGGGGCGTCTCGCTAACGGCTGGTATCTAAAAATTACCTGACCAAAAATCAGTCATTTATACAAATTGGGCGTCCCAATCAGTAACATGTGCTTCGAAGATCGGACCCAACGACTCGTCTTTTCTAACTTTTGCTTAAAAAGAATAAATCAATTGGAAAATTTCTTTTTCAATATATGTGCAGGGGGTTGGCGTAGAAACTTTTAGTTATGACATAGTCTGGTTGATTTAATACTTTAAAAGGAATTGTTCCTTCAGTTCATTCATGTCTCTGTTTTCGTTAACTGAAATAAACCAATCTACACAGCGCAGTGCCGTTGTGGGAGACGTATTTTCAGTAATTTAGCAGATTGTCCAATTGAAGGTTCAAGGAAAATAATTGGCCACAGGGTGTCTATGGGCTGGGTTTACAGCTAATTCTTCATTTTACTCAACAGTACCATGTTCCACACATTACCGTCTTACATTATCATAAAGTAAGTACGATATTCTCAGCGCTACCAAGTTGATCATGCTGCAACCTAACGCGAGTGATATCAAATTTCTCTGTCGACTGGTTTGCTGTTAGACTATAGTTGGTAAATCTAATGATTGTTTACCCAGATGTCTCAGGAAGATGTTTGAGTGGGTCCACTGGTTTCCCATTCTTGCGGATTTCGAAGTGAAGCCTTACTAGCTTGCTGTCGGTATTTCCCATCTCTGCTATTTTTTGTCCTTTAGATACTGCTTGTCCTTCCTTTACCAGGAGTTTGCTGTTATGAGCATAAGCGCTAAGGTAGGTGCTGTTATGCTTTATGATAATGAGCTGGCCATAGCCACGCAATCCAGAGCCGCTGTAAACTACTTGTCCCGTGGCAGAAGCCAGAACCGGTTGCCCCGTCTTGCCTGAAATATCCACACCTTTAGTATTTTCTGAAAAATAGCTTGATATCATTCCTTTGGTGGGCCAGATCCATTCAATACGGTCATTATCATGGATAGTTTCCATGGAAGAGGGCATAGGGGCGTTTTTTGTCTCAGCATGTTTTTCGGTTGCCATGTTTGCTATAACTACTGGAAGGACATTTTCAGATTCCTTCAACTGTAATACTGCTTGCTCAGAATATGGTAGTTTCAGAGCCTTAGGTTCAATTTTTAACGTAACAACAGTAGAGGTAGGATCTTCGTTTGATGTTGAGGTAGCCTCAGGAATGGTTTTGACTACTGATGATGGTTCCAGCTCAGGGAGTGCAAATATAGATGGCTGCGCCAGTTCAGAAGGCGAGGATAAACTAAGCTGTTGACCGATATTTATGGCACCAGGGTTCTCTATACTATTCCACTTTGCCAAATCCCTGTAATCAATACCATGGCTTTGCGCAATACTGTAAAGTGTATCGCCCTTCTGTACAGTATAAGACTTAGCAGCTTCTATAGACTTGCTTGCTGTGGAAGGAGCACTTTTGATTATCGGAGCGTGTCGATGAGTGGGGGCGCAACCAATGGTCAGAAGACAGAGAATGATATGCAGCAAAAAAAAGGTGGAAGAAGGTTTACCCTGGAAGAGTGTAAGTTTGAAGTGTTCAACGACTGTGGTCAGAAGGCCATTGTTATCCAAGCTCTCCTGCTTTAATTCGCTATCTTTCATACTCCATTTTTGATTCTGCATAGCTTAATCTTTTATAACGCCCGACAGTATTGGCACGAATCTTACTTCATCCAGAATAGTTTCGACATAGCCTTGCGCGTTGCGTTCAAACACGCACAGATATTGTTCCTGGCTTCCTTTGGGAATAACCATTCTACCACCGACCGCTAATTGTGCCAGTAATGTAGAAGGTACATGCGTAGTTGCACCAGTCAGGATAATACCATCGAATGGCGCAACTTCAGGTAGTCCAAGGAGACCATCTGCATGCTTCAAGCGAACGTTGTTAAGACGGAGCTTCCGCAGGCGAGTCCGAGTGCGGGTGAGTAGCGGCCCGATGCGTTCGATCGAATAAACCTCGTGTGCAAGCTGTGCCAATATAGCTGTCTGGTAGCCACAGCCTGTCCCAATTTCAAGAATTTTACCAAGATTTGAACCTGCACGCAGCAATTCACTCATGCGTGCGACAATAAATGGACTTGAAATGGTCTGTCCAAAATTAATGGGTAGTGCAACATCATCGTAGGCACGACTTGCCAGAACTTCCTCGACAAAGATATGACGGGGAACAGAGTTCATTGCCGTCAACACCACTTCATCCACGATTTTCTGTCTGCGTAAACGATCGATCATACGCACGCGGGTACGCTGGGAAGTCATGCCGATGCCAGAATGGTAGATGCTCAAACTCAATATCCTTTGAAATGTTGAATCTTCAACATACAAAATGCCCTGAATATATGTCCGCTATTCTAACCACTGCTTCACTGTATCTAGCTGTCCGTAATGAGTCAGGTCAATTTTTAGTGGTGTGATCGATATTCTATTTATCTGGATTGCGTGAAAATCTGTGTCCTCACTAGCATCCTGAACTGCACCTGCTGCACCTACCCAGTATACTGTTTCACCACGTGGGTTTTGTGATTTGACTACTGCCTCAGCTTTGTGGCGGCGTCCAAGTCGTGTTACTTCAATGCCCTGCAGTTGCTCATAAGGAATATCAGGTACATTGATATTGAGTAGTATCGGCTCATGGAATTTGCTTTTTTTAAACCGTAGCACAATATCAGTCACAACACGTGCAGCAGTGGAGAAATTTTCATCGGAAACATTTGCGAGAGACACGGAAAGTGAGGGTATACCTAATAAGAAACCCTCAGTGGCAGCAGCAACTGTTCCAGAGTAAACAGTGTCGTCACCCATATTAGCGCCATTGTTGATACCGGATATCACCATGTCCGGTAGTGTATCAAACATGCCAGTAACTGCTAAGTGCACACAGTCTGTGGGTGTGCCATTTACATAGTAAAAACCATTGTGAGATTTGTGTAAACTGAGAGGGCGATCTAGCGTAAGAGAATTGCTAGAACCGCTACGGTCACGCTCTGGAGCTACTACTACTATGTCTGCAATAGTGGAAAGTGCTTTGACAAGAGTGGATAGGCCTGGCGCGGAATACCCATCGTCGTTACAGAGTAATATGCGCATTCTGAAAGAGCCAAGTTGTTTTGAGATTACTCGGGAAATGAAGCAAGCAATTCAACTGATATTAGACCTAAATTATGCGTAACAATTGATTAACCTACCGATTTAATTGGTCGGGGCGAGAGGATTCGAACCTCCGACCACTTGCACCCCATGCAAGTACGCTACCAGACTGCGCTACGCCCCGAAGGGGCGGATTATAGCAACAAGCCCTAACGTTAGGAATCGCTTTTAGTGTCTCGTGCTGTACAGAATAAGGAAAAACAGGTAAAACAAATCATGATCGAAGCAAGGACACAACGTTTTTAATCTCGCTTTGCAGCATTGCCAAACTGACTGGTGTGAGGAGTTCGGCAACCGAAGAAGCGCTTGATGTGTTAGATATTGGTTCAAGCATATCTTGTTCTAAACGTCCACGAGCGCCATTAATGGTAAAACCTTGTCCGTAGAGCAGTTCACGAATATGGCGAATTAGCAATACTTCATGGTGCTGATAGTATCGGCGGTTGCCGCG
>SMXG01000061.1 GCA_004356775.1 Betaproteobacteria bacterium
TGACCCATCCCGATCATATTCACGGCCACGAACATGAGCACCACGGCCCCCCCAGCGGGATCATGCGCTGGCTGACCACTACCAATCACAAGGATATCGGCACGCTCTACCTTTGGTTCAGCTTCACCATGTTCCTAGTGGGTGGAATGATGGCGATGACCATCCGCGCCGAGTTGTTCCAGCCAGGCTTACAAATAGTCCAGCCAGAACTTTTCAATCAGCTCACCACGCTACACGGCCTAGTGATGATATTCGGCGCCATCATGCCAGCCTTTGTCGGTTTTGCTAACTGGCAGATACCGCTGATGATCGGTGCACCGGATATGGCTTTTGCCCGCATGAATAACTGGAGCTTCTGGCTGTTGCCGCCAGCCGCTATGCTGTTGATAGGATCGTTCTTTGTTCCGGGCGGAGCCGCCGCAGCTGGCTGGACGCTTTATCCACCGCTTTCTACCCAGATGGGCATGGGAATGGACATGACAATTTTCGCTATCCATATCCTAGGGGCTTCTTCCATCATGGGGGCGATCAACATTATCACCACCATCCTCAACATGCGTGCCCCAGGCATGACAATGATGAAAATGCCATTATTCGTATGGACCTGGCTGATTACTGCCTATCTTCTGCTTGCGGTGATGCCGGTCTTGGCGGGCACGGTGACCATGTTGCTGACCGATCGTCATTTTGGTACCAATTTCTTTAATGCTGCAGGTGGTGGTGATCCGGTAATGTTTCAGCATATCTTTTGGTTCTTCGGGCATCCTGAAGTCTACGTCATGATATTGCCGGCATTCGGCATTGTTTCTCAGATCATTCCAGTCTTCTCGCGAAAGCCATTGTTTGGTTATACATCGATGGTTTACGCAACTTCTTCAATCGCACTCCTGTCATTTGTCGTTTGGGCACATCACATGTTCACCACAGGCATGCCGGTGACGGGACAGTTGTTCTTTATGTACGCTACCATGCTGATCGCGGTGCCTACCGCGGTGAAAATATTTAATTGGATAGCCACCATGTGGCGAGGCGCTATGACCTTTGAGGCCCCCATGTTGTTTGCCATCGGATTTGTTTTCCTGTTCACCATCGGTGGCTTTAGTGGACTAGTATTGGCAGTCGTGCCGGTAGATATTCAGCTGCAGGATACCTACTATGTGGTTGCGCACTTTCACTATGTATTGGTATCGGGTTCACTGTTTGCCATATTCGGCGGGGCTTACTACTGGCTGCCGAAATGGACCGGACATATGTATGACGAGACCTTGGCCAAAACGCATTTCTGGTTATCCATGATTTTCTTTAATCTTACTTTCTTTGTGCAACATTTTCTGGGACTGGCAGGGATGCCACGTCGCGTTCCCGACTACGCCTTGCAGTTTGCCGATTTCAACATGATTTCCAGCATCGGTGCATTTGGTTTCGGTTTAAGTCAATTGCTCTTTCTGTACGTGGTAGTAAAGTGCGTTCTTGGCGGAGCAAAAGCAACCGACCAGGTGTGGGAAAGTGCGGATACACTGGAGTGGACCCTGCCGTCACCACCACCGTACCACACCTTTGAGACGCCTCCGATGGTCAAGTAGGTAGGAGAACGGTAATGTCACGAAACTCGGATTTACAGCGCAGGAAAATGAAAACCATGCTAAGCCTTTGGGTCATCGTAGCATTAATTTCTGCACTGTTTTTTGCAAGACACTGGGAATGAACGTAGCACAATCCAATCTTGTGATGTTAAAGAAGCTGCTGATTGCAGCAGTGGTGATGTTTGCCTTTGGCTACGCGATGATACCGTTTTACGAGAAGTTTTGTGAAGTTACCGGGATAAACAACCTGCTGCAGCCAGATACGCTATCGGAGAATACTCAGGTTGATATTAACCGTTTATTGACAGTCGAGCTGGATGCTAATACCCGTGGATTGCCTTGGCAATTTAAGCCACTGCAGTCAAGTGTACAGGTGCATCCGGGTGAGCTGGTAGAGGTGATATACGAAATTAAGAATGACTCGAACCGCGAGATTATCGGTCAAGCGATACCCAGCTACGCCCCACAATTGCTTTCGCAGTATTTAAAGAAACTAGAGTGTTTTTGTTTCAGTAAGCAAGTGTTAAAACCACACGAAGTTCGGCAAATGCCTGTGCAATTCGTGATTGAACCAGGCTTACCGGTCGACATAAAAACTGTGACTATTTCATATACATTCTTTGAGCTGAGTAATGGTATTGCTGCTACCGATGTTGCTGGTAAAGCAAGTAAAATCTGAAGGAAGAGACTGATAAACCAGGTAAGGCTACACCTATAACAAGTGGCAAAAGCTATGTTCTGGTCTTTCTTTGGTATGCAAAAAAAGTAACCACGCTGCTGATATAGAATTACTAATGCTAGAACAAGTAGTTATTGGAAAAATTATTGGTTCAGTCCTATTTGTTGGATCTTTACTACTGTTGTTCAAATTCGTGACAAGTTGAGAATCGATTAAAATATACGTGGGAGAATGCGCATGAGCCAAGAAGCGAATCATTACTATATTCCAGCTCCATCTACCTGGCCTATGATCGGGGCGATTGCCATTTTTTTCATGGGGTTTGGTGCTTCGTTCACGGTCAACAAGCTCCCGATTGGCTATTGGATGCTGACAATCGGCTTTTGTATTCTCTTCTATATGATTTTCGGCTGGTTCCGTACAGTGGCACGGGAAAGCGAGGGCGGCAAATTCAACAAGCAGGTAGATAGCTCCTTCCGCTGGGGAATGAGCTGGTTTATTTTCACTGAGGTGATGTTTTTTGCTGGTTTTTTTGGTGCGTTGTATTACATGCGAATGCTATCGGTTCCCTGGCTGGCTGATCTGGAACACAAAATTTTATGGCCTGATTTTCTTGGCCAATGGCCCACATCTGGCCCTGGTATAACCGAAAAGTTTACCCCTATGGACGCGTGGGGTTTGCCGGCTATTAATACCGCTTTACTGTTATCTTCCGGTGTGACAGTTACTTGGGCACATTGGGCACTTAAGCTCAACAAGCGCAGTCAACTCAAATGGGGGTTATTTCTGACAATTCTGCTGGGCGTCCTTTTTATAAGTTTACAGGCTTACGAATATGGTCATGCCTATTCTGAACTCAACCTAAAATTTTCAACTGGCGCCTATGGTGCTTCTTTTTACATGCTAACCGGCTTCCATGGTTTCCATGTAACACTGGGCGCTATCATGTTGACAACAATTTACTTTCGCGTGTTGGCCGGCCACTTTAAACCTGAACATCATTTTGGTTTCGAGGCAGTGTCTTGGTACTGGCACTTTGTAGACGTGGTCTGGCTGGGGCTGTTCGTGTTCGTGTACTGGCTGGTGTAACGCATGCTCGTGCGGTTGGAGATCTATTGCTTGCCGGGGATAATGCCAAAATAATATCCTAGCATCAGCATGGCGAACAGGACAATCGATAAACCGATACGTAGTGTTAGGGACTTGAGCATACGCGTGCTTTGTCCTTTGTCCTTGACCATGTAGTACAGAGCGGATGCTAGACTAGCAAATATAAAGAGAAAAAATAGGGCTGCGATAATTTTCAAGATTTTTTCTGTGCGTATAAATAAGTATGGGAACTAGGCAAAAGTTTAGCCGAGATTAGTGTGCTATCCAATGACTATTTTAGGTTGGCAGTTCAGGGTCAAATTCTGGCCAACAGTTGCAGCTACGTTAGCCATAATAATTTTGCTGATGCTGGGCAACTGGCAACTCTCTCGGGCTCAGGAAAAAGAGACGCGACAGGAGCAGCTAGATCGACTTTCACAGCAACCAGTAATATCGTTGCCCACTACACAAATCAGGCTTGAGGATTATCAGTTTCGCCAGATTGAGGTACATGGAACGTACGTCCCATCACACACAATCTATTTGGACAACAAGATATATCGGGGTGTAGTGGGTTATCAAATCATCACACCAGTCAGACTAGGTACAAGCTCTATGCATGTTTTGATTAATCGCGGATGGGTAGCTGCAGGCCGAACTCGTGACCAGTTGCCGAACGTGCCCACACCGTCTGACGAAGTAAGAGTTTTAGGTATAGCTAACTCGCCGACACAAAGAACACTGGAACTTTCTACAGAAACAGTGTCAGGGCGAGTTTGGGAGAATCTTCATTTGGATCGTTATCGCCAGGCTACAGGACTTACGCTGCAGCCGTTGGTGATATTGCAACAAAACGACGTAAAAGATGGGTTGGTACGTCAGTGGAGTCGTCCTGATTCGGGAGCGACTAGGAACCTAGGTTATGCGTTTCAGTGGTTTTCCATGGCGCTAGCGGTATTAATATTATATTTGGTGTTGAGTGTCAAAAGAGATCGCCCCAAGAACACACAAAGGTAAGCTGCTTCTTCTGATGGCGCTGATGGTTGCGCCGATAGCACTTTCCTATCTGCTCTATTTCTGGGGAGCACCATCAGGTAGCGTAAACTATGGAGAGTTGATTGAGGTCAAGGTCCTACCAGATGTTGCTTTGCGTAAAACCGATGGTGTAATATTTAATTTTAGCCAACTACGCGGAAAATGGATAATGCTAGTGGTCGATTCTGGAATGTGCGATGAATCATGCCGCAAAAAACTTTATTATATGCGCCAAGTACGCGTGATGCAAAAAACTGAAATGGAACGTATAGAGCGAGTATGGTTGATCGACGATGGTAAAATACCAGAAACTGGTATCACGGAAGAATTCAGAGGAACCGTGCTTATCAATGCAAAAGATAATGATCTACTGAAGGCAATCCCGGCAAGAATATCGCAACACGATCATATTTACATGATTGACCCACTAGGAAACTTGATGATGCGTTTTCCTAAGGATGTCGATCCATCGCTGATGGCAAAAGACATTAAGCGATTGCTTAAGGTGTCACAAATTGGATAAGGGCGGATCTACCCACGACAGATTGGGAGATAAGTGTTATGGCTAGTTTGGCTTGGCAACATACTGCTTCGCGTATGCAACAATTCTATCGGTTAACTAAGCCACGGGTTGTTTCGCTTATTGTTTTTACAGCAATTATAGGCATGTTTCTATCCGTTCCTGGCGTCGTTCCATTAAACACACTGATTTTTGGTACCCTAGGAATTGCTTTGGTCGCGGGTGCAGCCGCAGCGGCAAATTGTTTGATAGAACAGAAAATGGATGCTGTCATGGCACGTACGCGTGGGAGGCCCTTACCAAAAGGAGAAGTCAGTTCTCCAGAAACTCTATTTTTCTTGGCAGTGATTGGTGGAGCCGGGCTATTCATGCTTCATCAGTGGGTGAATCCTCTGACCATGTGGCTTACTCTGGTCACGTTCGTTGGTTATGCCATTATCTATACAGTGATACTAAAACCCCTGACACCACAAAATATCGTCATTGGCGGTGCTTCTGGTGCAATGCCACCTGTACTGGGATGGACAGCGGCAACAGGAGAAATTTCTGCTGATGCTTTGCTTCTGTTCCTCATCATTTTTGCATGGACTCCACCTCATTTCTGGTCACTCGCGCTCTACCGAAAACTGGAATATTCTAAAATTGGCATGCCGATGCTGCCGGTAACCCATGGCGACAAATTTACCCGTTTGCATGTACTACTGTATACCGTGATACTCTGTGCCGTTACACTGATGCCATACGCTACTAAAATGAGTGGTCTGATTTACGTTATCAGCGCGGTAATTTTGGATGCAGTATTTCTATACTACGCTGTTAAAATCTATCTTGATTACAGCGAACAGCTCGCACGTAAAACCTTCCGCTATTCAATCTTTTATCTGACAGCTTTGTTCACTGTATTGCTAGTAGATCATTACGTCCTCTTCTAAGCAACATCATGAAGCTCCTCAGTTCTTTCGCACTTGTAGTTGGGCTAGCAGCGGGAGTTCTTTTAATAAGCTGTAATAGTAAGGTCGAACCTACATTCCTTTCTACAGATATCACCAACGCTAATTTTGGCAGAGACTTCAGACTCACCGATCACAATGGCAAAATCCGTTCTTTGGATGATTTTAAAGGTAAAGCAGTGGTGCTTTTTTTTGGCTACACGAATTGTCCAGATATATGTCCTACTACCATGGGTAAGCTCGCCATTGCCATGGACAAATTGGGCAAAGATGCCAAGCGCGTGCAAGTGCTATTTGTCTCGATTGACCCAGAATACGATACTCCTGTATTGCTAAAGCAATATGTAACCGCTTTCAATCCCACATTCCTAGGCCTATCCGGTGAAATGCAAGCTACGAGAAATATTGCCAAGGAATTTAAAATCATCATTCAAAAACAGGTAGGAAGAACCCAGGATAACTACACTATTGATCACTCTACTGGAACCTACATTTTTGACGTGGTGGGGAGGCTTCGGTTGTATGTAAACTCTAGTATGAGTGCAGATGTATTTTTCCATGACATTTTAGAGATACTGAGAACATCTTGATGGTAATTAAACGGTGGAAGGGGTAACGTCTTTCATTCTCACTATTCTACATTCCTTTCCATTTGGTAAACCGCGCTACGCTTTAGGCTTTTCTCGGTTTATAGAAATAATTTTCCGGGGTTAAGAATATTGTTGGGATCAAATACATGCTTTATATCCTTCATCAAAGCCAATGTTGTTGTGTCAATTTCCTTGTGGACATATGCACGTTTTTCTCTGCCGATACCATGTTCTCCTGATAATGTGCCGTTGAGCCTGATCACCAAATC
Organism: Betaproteobacteria bacterium; assembly: GCA_004356775.1. GTDB lineage: Bacteria > Pseudomonadota > Gammaproteobacteria > Burkholderiales > Nitrosomonadaceae > BJGV01. The sequence goes on from SMXG01000061.1 coordinate 6,716, forward strand.
AAAAACCTCATTTAAGCATTTCTCAGCACGAGCCATTTCATCAACATTATCCGGGTTTACCAACAGATTTACGTGAATATTACCGTTGCCAGCGTGGCCGAAATTAATGTTGACAACTTGATGCTTGGAGCTCAGTTGCGCTAACCCATCTAGAAATTCCGGCAATGTAGCAACTGGCACCACTACATCCTCATTAATTTTCTTCGGTGCAATATCACGCAATAGTGGTGATAGTACCTTGCGCATTTGCCACAAATTAGCAGTATCGGTAACCTGTTCAGCTTGCAGCAATCCTTCATTACGACAAGCGGAAAGAATGATGGAGCTTGAGTCTGTAATTTCACTAGGTGATCCATCAACTTCGATCATCAGCATAGCGCTGGTATCTGCCGGCAACATGTTAGGAAATCGTCCACGGATAAGGTTGAGCGAACCCGTATCAAGAAATTCAAGTGCGCTAGGAACCTGAGGAAGAGACATAATTGTAACTATCGCCGTTACACAACTTGCCGTATCCCGAAAATGCGCAACAAAACCGCCAATAGCTTGAGGTAAGGGAGTAAGTTTCAGCGTAGCTTCAGTGATAACCGCCAACGTTCCCTCAGAACCAATTAGAAGCCGTGTAAGATCATAGCCCACCACACCTTTGGTAGTATAACAACCAACCTTAACAGCCTCACCTTTACCTGTCACCGCTTTCACTCCCAGCACATGATCACGAGTAGTCCCATATTTGACTGCATGAGGGCCGCCTGCAGACGTGGCAAGATTTCCGCCTATACTAGAATAAGCTGCACTGGAAGGATCAGGGGGCCAAAAAAAACCATGGGGTTTTGCCGCATTCTGTACAGCCTGATTGAGTACGCCAGGCTCGACTACAATTACGCGATTAGCAGGATCAACTACAATGATCCGCAGCATACGTTCCAGGGACAATGCAATACCACCTTGCTCCGGAAGACTTCCTCCTACGGTACCTGTACCACGTCCACGTGGTGTGAGTGGGATTTTGTGTACATTACACAGTACTACGATGGCCTGCACTTCGTCTGATGTAAGTGGAAATGCCACTACATCAGGAGGAAATATTTTTTGACTGTAATCGTAAGCATAAGCGTAGCAATCTACTGGATCAGTATAAAGCCGATCAGGAGGTAGTAAAAGCTGGAGTTGAGTGAGAAAATCAGTTGTTAGCATTGGAGACGCAAAATAAGAAAATCAACCATGAACTATTTATTTATTACGACTACTGTGGGACACACAAATTAAAGCTAGATCAAATATACAGTACTACATATCGGATGCAATGCCATTGCCAAGCACAGGTTACGCACAAGAATCTGGGATATCAGATTTCCGCACCGTCGCAATTTATAGAAAAATCGAGTCAGCCATCTTCGCAAAATAATCAGGCAGCAACATTACTATAGAGTAATTTGATAGGAAATCAGATAGTTGCCATTGCTTGCAATTATTTTCTAGCTGAATGAGAAATACCTACGGGTTGTCGTATAGTCCGGCTATGAGTACTAGCGAAAGTAGTATGCACTCCATATATTACGAAAATATGATACAAAAAAATACATTATATGTAGTTGCCACCCCGATAGGAAACCTGCGTGACATTAGTCTGCGAGCACTTGATGTACTCATGACGGTTGATGTAGTTGCTGCTGAGGACACGCGTAACACTAGGCATTTACTGGCGCATCATTCGATAACCAAGAAGATGATGGCCCTGCACCAGCATAATGAACGTACGGCAGCGAGAAAGATTGTGAATCTACTCGCGGCGGGAAAGTCTGTTGCCTTTGTTACTGATGCTGGTACGCCGGGAGTTTCCGATCCTGGCGAGATTCTGGTTGATCTAGTGAGAAAGCAAAACTACAGTGTAATACCGATTCCTGGCGCCAATGCCGCATTGTGCGCCCTGTCTGCAGCTGGGATCGACGCAACACATTTCTTGTTCTATGGCTTTCTTCCGGCTAGAACCGGGGGGCGTAGACGTAAGTTGGAAGAATTAAGGTCGCTACCTTACACCCTGATATTTTACGAAGCACCCCACCGCATTCTAGAGTGCGTGGCGGATTTATCCGAGGTGCTAGGAGCAAATCGCCAACTTACCATCGCTCGGGAACTGACAAAAATGTTCGAGACCATTCATACTTGTTCCTTAGGTGATGCCATAGCGTGGCTGAATAGCGATACTAATCAACAAAAAGGTGAATTCGTGCTGCTTCTATCTGGAGCAGAAACCCTGGATAAAATTGGGATCAGTGACCAGGCTCAGCACACGCTGAAATTATTGTTGGAAGAGCTGCCTTTGAAACAAGCAGTAAAACTCGCGGCGGAAATCATTGGTAAAAACAAGAATCAATTGTATGAGATAGCACTATTATTGAAAGAAGAAAGAAAACAATAGGATGTAGTGCAACAAATTAATTTACGCACTGTAGACTCTTGAGCATAAACGCCACCTTCATTTCAGAAAATTAAGAGCACCTAGACGAACATGAAGACGCTAGTATCGCTTATAACTACAACATCATATGGTCGCAGCTGCATTGTTTCTTGTGAATGTGAGTACACCCATCGATTCTTAAACTTTTTGGAGATTATCCATGAAAACATCTGCTGTTTTTTATCATGCCGGTTGTCCTATGTGTGTCAAAGCTGAGCATCAAATTGCTGAAACTTTGGACCCTGCTCGCTACGATGTGGAAATCGTACACTTAGGCGAGCAATAAAGCACGAATGGAAGCTGCTGAAGCAGCCGGTGTTAAATCAGTTCCAGCAATCGTAATTGGTAGAGTACCTTTCCACATCAACTTTGGCGCTTCGTTGTCTGCGTTGAAAAGCTAGCAGGAAAAATGGCGGATAGTTACACCCGCCGTTCGCTTACTAATTGTGACGGGTAAGCAATGAGATGTGTCGGTGCGATAGCTATATCTTTTGTAGTAAGGCTATAGAAACACTCAAACGTCACAATTTACTCAACCCGATACAATATTTTCATTGGTCATAGTTATCTGGCTCTTACGTGTCAAATCCCTGTAGCAAAACCGACTAAATTTGCACTTCAGGTAATCTGGTTACTAAAATTTCACAAGGTAACTCCATTTTGGCAAAGGTACGCCGCACTGATACGTTTGAGCTACCTTTTTCGATATTAAATTGAACCCAAATCAGGTTAAATTACAGTGACTTTCACGGTTAATATCTATCGCATTTGGTTATTCTAGCCATGTTTCAAGCTGGTGCATATTAATTTATGGGAAACTTGTTAACGTATTTAAGCAGAATTACTAAAATATGGGTTCTCATATGAACAAATACTGGAGTTCAGGAAATATCGATGCAACATTCTTGCGTATCTATAGGAGAATATTATGTACAGAAAAAAAACTATCACCTCTATCGCTGTTGGCTCTATCTTTGCCGTCACACTGGGTAATACCTCAATCTCCTCTGCAGCTGATAGGCCTTTTGCCACACAGACCCTAGACAAGAAGGGCCACATGCTAGCCTACGCCGACTTGGTAGATACCAACAAATATGGTGGAGTGAAAACAGGAGGAGGTGGGTATGGTATGTCATTGATGGATAAAGATAAGGACGGCAAGGTCAGCAAAGAAGAATTTCTCAGATATAACGAAGCTATATTTGACAGGATAGATACTAACCAGGATGGCTCCGTTGACAAAGATGAAGCAGATAGTTATGTGGCCAGGAACAAACCTAAAACGGGTCCAAACAGCACAATCTCACATGGTGAAATGAAGAAGTAATTCCTAAGCTTCTATTGATAGCCCCTGCACCTCATTGGAATGGAGTTGGGCTTTTGGCAAAATTAAGTTTTTGTGCTAAAAATATACCCCGGACACCGTGGATTGTTTCTAAGTTGCACTAGAAAACGAGATCGATTTCGGCAACCAGATCGATTTCGGCAACCAAATAGTTAGAATAGATATGCCCAAAACTGCTAATCGATCTCATATGCACAGCACACGTGCCAAGTGCGTTCTATACAATAAATAATGACTGATGAAATATCATTCTAATTTATTTTTCTGATTTTCTCTCCTATGGGACAAATTACATTATCAGATATTTTGCTTACAAAATATGTATGTAAAAAACACTTGCATTTTTTTTTAAACTAACTACAATTAGTCATACGTAACTTGATCATATACTATATATAGTAGATAAGAATTATATGTAACATCTAGCTGGACCGGTGGAAAACCATAGTTTCCCACATAAAAACAATAGGGGAGAAGAAAAATCATGCAGCTTGTAACAGAAAGCACAAGTCCCACACCAGGATCTGGTTACGATTTTTCTTCAGTCCCCTCTCCCCAAGATTCGCGTTATTCCCAATACAAAATTATTCGTCGCAATGGCTCGGTAGTTGCGTTCATGCCGAATAAGATTTTGATTGCCATGACTAAGGCATTTATTGCCGTTAATGGCAGCCAGGGTGCAGCATCTGCCAGGATACGCGAAGAAGTGGCACGCTTGACCGATGATGTGGTAAGCGCGTTGATTCGCCATCAGCCTGTGAGTGGAACTTTTCATATCGAAGATATTCAGGATCAAGCAGAACTTGCCCTGATGCGTTCTGGTGAGCACGATGTGGCACGTGCTTATGTACTTTACCGCGAGGATCGAGCACGGGAACGAGCAAAACAGAAAGAGATAGCTACAGCAGAGACACCAGTTAGCATTCTACATGTGCTGGAAAATGGCTGTAAGATTCCGCTAGACACGACACGATTGCTGACGCTGATTGAATCTTCATGCGTAGGCCTAGGCGAGGCAGTAAACGGCGCACTGATACTTAAAGCCACATTAAAAGATCTGTACGATGGGGTGCCGGTAGAAGAGGTAAGGAAATCGGTCATCCTTTCGGCACGTGCATTGATCGAAAAAGAGCCGGCCTACAGCTATGTCACCGCGCGACTTTTGTTACATAGCATCCGCCTAGAAGTACTGGAAGAAGAGGTAGCTCAGCAAGAGATGGTGTCCCGCTATTCAGATTATTTTCCTGATTTCATCAAGCGTGGTATCGATGCAGAATTGCTGGACGAACGTCTGGCGCAGTTTGATCTGCCGCGTCTAGCGAAAGCACTTGATGCCTCCTGTGATCTTAAATTTGACTATCTTGGTCTACAAACCTTATATGATCGCTATTTCCTGCATGTGCAAGACCAGCGCATTGAATTGCCACAAGCATTCTTTATGCGTGTAGCAATGGGACTCGCGCTGAATGAGGTTGACCGTGAGGCGCGGGCCATTGAGTTCTACCATATCCTGTCGAATTTTGAGTTCATGAGTTCTACTCCAACCCTGTTTAATTCAGGCACCTGTCGATCGCAATTGTCTTCGTGTTATCTCTCAACAGTAGCAGATAACCTCGATGGCATTTTCGAATCAATCAAGGAGAATGCTCTGCTTGCTAAGTATGCTGGAGGACTAGGTAATGATTGGACGCCAGTACGAGCAATGGGCTCATACATCAAAGGAACTAACGGTAAATCGCAAGGTGTGGTGCCATTTCTAAAAATTGTATCTGACACTGCAGTGGCAGTAAACCAGGGCGGTAAACGCAAGGGTGCAGTTTGCTCTTACCTGGAGTCATGGCATCTGGATATTGAGGAATTTCTGGAACTACGCAAGAATACTGGCGATGACCGTCGCCGGGCCCATGACATGAACACCGCAAACTGGGTTCCTGACCTGTTCATGAAACGAGTGATGGAAGGTGGCGAATGGACTCTATTCTCACCCTCTGACGTACCCGACCTACATGAAAAGTTCGGCAAGAAGTTCGAGCAGGCTTATCTTGCTTATGAGAAGAAGGTTGAACGCGGGGAATTTAATCTGTATAAAAAAATTCCCGCACAACAATTGTGGCGCAAGATGCTCAGCATGTTATTTGAAACTGGGCATCCGTGGATTACTTTTAAAGATCCGTGCAATATTCGCTCACCTCAAAATCATGAAGGTATAGTGCACAGTTCTAACCTTTGTACCGAAATCACCCTGAATACAAATGATCACGAGATCGCTGTATGTAATCTGGGATCAATCAATTTGGCGGCGCACATCAACAATGGCAAACTTAACACGCACAAGCTCAAGCGCACAGTTAGTATCGCCATGCGTATGCTGGACAATGTAATCGATATCAATTTTTACGCTGTTGACAAAGCACGTAATTGCAACCTCAGGCATCGCCCGGTAGGACTAGGCATCATGGGTTTTCAAGATTGCCTGCACATGTTACGTATTCCCTATGCTTCTAAGAAGGCGGTGGAATTTGCTGATCGCTCAATGGAAGCAGTAGCTTATCATGCTTACTGGGCCTCTACTGAGATGGCCGAAGAGCGCGGATGTTATGTTTCCTATCCCGGTAGCTTGTGGGATCGAGGAATCATGCCTCAAGACACTCTTGATCTGTTGAAGGAAGAACGTGGTGGTTATGTCGAGGTTGATATGTCAACTACACTGGAATGGGATGAACTGCGAAAGCGTATTAAAAAACATGGTATGCGTAATTCCAACTGCTTGGCAATTGCACCAACTGCAACCATTTCCAATATTATCGGTGTATCTGCCAGCATCGAACCGACCTATCAAAATCTTTACGTAAAATCTAATTTGTCGGGAGAGTTCACCATCGCCAACAAATCCCTAGTGAAAGACCTAAAAAAACTTGGGCTTTGGGATGAAGTAATGATCGCTGATCTGAAGTATTTTGATGGCACCCTAAGCAAGATAGATCGGGTACCGACTGACATCCGTAAACTTTACGCCACCGCGTTTGAAATCAAGCCGCAGTGGTTAATTGAGGCCGCAGCTGGGCGGCAAAAATGGATTGATCAGGCACAGTCACTCAATATTTATATAGCGGGTGTTTCCGGTAAAAAATTGGACGAAACCTACAAGCTCGCATGGTTGCGTGGTCTAAAGACTACTTACTATCTTCGCACACTAGGTGCAACATCGGCTGAAAAATCTACGATCAAGACAAGCGCCTTGAATGCAGTACCTGCGGATGGGAACATGACCGCAATGAGTGTGGCGCTAACGGCTACTGGGTTGAAGTATTGCCCAATCGATGACTCCGAATGTGAGTCGTGCCAGTAATTCACGTAACACTAAGGAATAAAAGGAGAAAGGTATGCTGACATTTGAAGACAAACAAGCGCAATCGGAAACTCCAATGCTTGAGGAGGTATTGAATGGCGCGCAAGTGTTATCAACTTGCAAACCACGCTTACAAACCGTTAGTTCCGTGACTGGTAGTAAGAACATTGAAATCGAAAACAACGGTAATAGCAAATATTATGCGGTCAGTGACGCCAACCGTCGCGTGTCAGTGAAGGACAAGCGAATTATCAATTGCAAGACGGATGTCAACCAATTAGTGCCGTTTAAGTACAAGTGGGCATGGGAAAAATATCTTTCAGCCTGTGCGAATCACTGGATGCCACAAGAAATTAACATGAGCCGCGACATTGCCCTCTGGAAGGACCCCAATGGATTAACTGAGGATGAACGCCGCTTGGTCAAACGTAATCTGGGATTTTTTGTTACTGCTGATTCGCTAGCAGCGAATAATATCGTGCTTGGGACCTATCGCCACATCACCAATCCGGAATGTCGTCAATACCTGTTACGTCAGGCGTTTGAAGAAGCAATTCATACGCATGCTTATCAGTACATTGTCGAGTCACTTGGGCTAGACGAAGGCGAGATTTTCAACGCCTACCATGAAATAGCGTCAATCCGCGATAAGGATGAATTTCTGATCCCATTCATTGACACACTAACCGATCCACAATTCAAAACCGGTACACCGGAAACTGACCAAAAGCTATTAAAAAGCTTAATCGTATTCGCCTGCATCATGGAGGGACTATTCTTTTATGTTGGCTTTACTCAAATCCTGGCATTGGGAAGACAAAACAAGATGACCGGCACAGCGGAACAATATCAATATATTTTGCGAGATGAATCTATGCACTGCAATTTTGGTATTGATGTCATCAATCAAATCAAGATGGAGAACCCACATCTCTGGACGAAAGAATTCTGCAACGAAATTAATGGGCTGATACAAAAAGGGGTAGAGTTGGAATACCGTTATGCTGAAGATACGCTACCTCGTGGTGTTTTGGGAATGAACGCACCGATGTTTAAAGAATGCCTGCGCTACATTGCTAACCGCAGATGCAGGCAAATCGGCCTGGACGCACTTTATCCGGGCGCTAAAAATCCTTTTCCGTGGATGTCTGAAATGATTGACTTAAAGAAGGAAAAGAATTTTTTTGAAACCAGAGTTACTGAATACCAGACCGGCGGTGTACTCAACTGGGACTAAAAATGGGGGATGGATTAATGCATCGAATTATATCTTGTTGCGCTAATGATGATTACAGCCTGTGGTTACATTTTGAGGATGGAGTAAAAGGCGTAGTAAATTTGCATGACTTAGTCGGTGTTGGAATTTTCGGTGCATGGAAAGATATCGAGATATTCAAGAAAATCAGCATTGATCCGATAAAAGAAACGGTGACATGGAAGGGGGGAATTAATCTGGATTCCAATGTGCTGCATGAGTACCTTGCAAGCAAAGACCAAGAAGCTATGCTGCATTAAAAGAACTACTGCATAATTTGGAGGATGCAATTCAAAGTATCTTTTTTTTGCTAACCCATAATTGTGCAGGTAGTAGTAAGTGTAGTAGATGTAATGAGTTGTAATCTTATGTAACTTTAATTTGGAGGTTGAAATGGCAACTACCAAGAAGAAACCAGTAGCAAATAAAAAACCAGTGGCTAAAAAAGCACCGGTAAAAAAAGTAGCCGCTACGAAAAGACCAGCAGCTAAGAAAAAAGCACCAGCAAGAAAAAAAGTAGTCGCTACGAAAAAAGCACCAGCAGCTAAGAAAAAAGCACCAGCAAGAAAAAAAGTAGTCGCTACGAAAAAAGCACCAGCAGCTAAGAAAAAAGCACCAGCAAGAAAAAAAGTAGTCGCAAAAAAGCCTGCACCAGACAGCAGCACCGGCGACGCTTCCAGTTGGCCGTTTCCACTTTCTGGCTCTCGCCCCTAAGCTTAAGCGGTCGTTACTGCGAACAGCCCTAACTGCAAAAGTAATGGCTGTTCGCAGTTTTTAATTTTATGGTATATGCTTCTTACCCATGTTTCTTCCTGTCAAGTTTTTCCTGTAGAATCTCATTTACCTTGGCAGGACTTGCCTTCCCCTTGGTAACCTTCATAACCTGACCAACGAGGAAATTAAAAGCCTTTTCTTTTCCCTTGCAGAAATCAGAAACCTGATGAGGGTTGTCTATAAGAACCACGTCAACAAGTCTCCTGATCTCATCACTATTTGAAATCTGTCTCAACCCTTTTTCTTCAATAATCGTATCAGCTGAGGAACCATGTTCTCCATGCCACATGGCACCAAATATGTCTTTAGCAATTTTCCCAGAAATAGTTCCATCACAGATACGCAATATTAATTCCGCCAATTGCTTGGCAGATACTGGAGAAATAGTAATATATTCATTGTTTTGATTTAAGCGTGCGGCGACCTCGCCAATCACCCAATTAGCACACAGTTTGGCATTTTTACTACCAACAATTTCTACAACTTCCTCAAAATAATCTGCCGTGCTTTTATCAGCAGTTAACATCGTTGCATCATATTTGGAAAGCGCATAAATTTCCTCAACACCAAACTTCAGATACGCAGAAGATTGTTGCAAAGGATAAATGTCAGTCTGTTTCTCAATAAGAAGCTTATATTTATCTACATCCCGAGCTATAAAGCGATAATAACGCCACATTGGAAGCTCCGGCATAGATTTCATGATTTCATTAATCAAATCTTGAGATATTTCGAGTGGTAACAAATCTGGGTCGGGAAAATAGCGGTAATCATGCGCATCTTCCTTACTACGCATGACATGAGTTTCACGTTTGTCTGCATCGAATAGCACTGTTGCTTGCCTAATCTTACCTCCATTTTCCAGTATAGATATTTGTAATCCTGATTCATAATCAATAGCTTGTTGTAAAAAGCGAAATGAATTCAGGTTTTTTATTTCTCGACGAGTACCAAGTTTGTCATCTCCCAACCTGCGCACCGACACGTTAGCATCACAGCGAAACGATCCTTCCTCCATGTTGCCATCACTGATACCAATCCAGCGCACCAAAGAGTGCAGCGTTTTGGCAAAAGTCACTGCCTCCATGCTACTACGCATGTCTGGCTCAGAAACAATCTCCAACAAAGGCGTACCGGCACGGTTCAGATCAATGCCCGTCATACCATGGAAATCCTCATGTAATGATTTTCCTGCATCTTCTTCTAAGTGCGCCCGGGTAAGACGTACGATCTTCTCACGCTCGTTATTATCGCGCCCAGTTAGAATCTTGATACAGCCACCTTCAACAATCGGCAATTCATATTGACTAATCTGGTAACCTTTTGGTAGATCCGGATAGAAATAATTTTTGCGTGCAAAGATTGAGGGTGAATTAATTTTTGCACCTACAGCCAAACCGAATTTGACTGCTCGTTCTACCGCAACACGATTCAATACCGGCAATACTCCTGGCAACGCTATGTCAACTGCACAAGCCTGAGCATTAGGTGTACCTCCAAAAACAGTTGAGGCGCCAGAGAATATTTTTGATTGAGTCAAGAGTTGGGTATGTACCTCAAGACCAATAACGATTTCCCATGTCATTTCGTTATCTATATGGTTCAAGCCTTTGTTATATCTGGCATTTGAGTATGCCAGTCCATTACCTGTTGGTATTGATGGGCAACATTCAGCATTTGTGCTTCAGAAAAATAATTTCCAATGATGTGTAATCCCACTGGTCTGTTTCCATTACCAAAGCCTGCGGGAATCGACATGCCTGGCAGCCCAGCTAAACTAGCTGCAGCAGTATAAGTATCTGACAAATACATCTGTAAAGGGTCGCTACTTTTCTCTCCTAAGGCAAATGCAACGGTAGGCGAGGTGGGTCCCATGATTATTTCGCATTGCTTGAATACTTCAGCAAAATCTTGTGCAATCAAACGTCTCAATTTTTGTGCTTTAATATAGTAGGCGTCGTAATAACCGTGTGACAACACATATGTACCGATCAGAATGCGCCGTTTCACTTCTGCACCAAAGCCTTGAGTGCGGCTTTTTTGGTACATGTCATTGAGATCAGCATACTCAAGGGCACGGTGGCCATAACGCACACCATCGAAGCGAGAGAGATTGCTTGATGCTTCCGCTGGAGCCAGCACGTAATAAACAGGAATCGAAAGTTTCGTATTAGGCAATGATACTTCTACGATTTTTGCACCTAGCTTGTTATATTCTACGATGGCTGCATCTACCGCACGCGACACATCCTCACTCATCCCTTCAGCAAAATATTCCTTTGGAAGCCCAATACGCAAGCCCTCTAACGGTTTTTCTAAATCGCGTGCGTAGTCCTCTTGATCACGTAGAAGACTGGTTGAATCACGTGCATCGAAACCTACCATGACATTTAACATTAACGCTAAGTCTGCTGCCGATTTTGCTATCGGTCCTCCTTGATCAAGACTCGAAGCAAACGCGATCATGCCATACCTCGATACTAAACCGTAAGTCGGCTTTATGCCGGATACACCGCACAATGCCGCCGGCTGGCGTATAGAACCACCTGTATCGGTACCAGTAGCAGCTGGTACCATGCGCGCTGCTACTGCACAGGCAGAGCCTCCAGAACTTCCTCCTGGCACGGTCGTAATATCCCATGGATTCTTCACTGGTCCGTAAAAAGAGGTTTCATTACTAGAACCCATGGCGAATTCATCCATATTGGTTTTACCAATATTTACTGTACCAGCCAGATTGAAACGCTCAATTACATGGGCGTCATAAGGCGAGATGAAGCTTGACAACATTTTCGACCCGCAGGTAGTGAGCCAGCCCTTAGTACAAAAAATATCCTTATGAGCAATAGGAATACCAGTCAATGGGCACGCCACTCCAGATGCAATCATTGTGTCAGCGGTACGCGCTTGGTCAAGACTCATTTCTTCATTAATCGTAATGAAGGCATTATATTCTTGGTTTAAAACTTTCACGCGTCTGAGAAATTCTCGAGTGAGTTCTACACTAGAAACTTTTTTTGCTGCAAGTAAAGCGGAAAGCTGCTTGAGGCTCGAGTTCAACATGACATATGCGTAGCAGGGAGATTGCGGAAAGAAGCAAGGAAAATTTCAATGTCTTACTTATTCTTCGTGTTTCACTCAATAACCTTTGGAACTAGATAAAACCCTGCCTCTACCTGGGGTGCTAGAGACTGAAACAGTTCGTGTTGATCTACCTCAGTTACCACATCCGTACGTAAACGCTGCACAACATCCTGAGCATGAGACATAGGAACAATTGTAGACGTGTTTACCGCTTGCA
>SMXG01000062.1 GCA_004356775.1 Betaproteobacteria bacterium
GGGCTTCTGCTTCTTTTGCAGACTCGGTAACATATAAACCCACTACGACGCCACCGAACGACTACTTACAACAGCCAGTAGCATCATTAAAATAGCTTTATACATTGGATTTTCCATATTTCCTTAGTCATAAACTCGTTTTCTATCAGTACATTCCATTACCCATAACAAAGTCAAGTCGTTGGGTTGTCGGATTCATTTTTTTGATCCTATCCTTGGTTCAATAAGTATTATTGATATGAGCCAATAGTCATGACAAGATGCATTTATATGGGTTTTTCCAAAGCCTCATTGGATCAGAAAAACGATTAATTGTGAATATTTTCTGCGCTCACTCATACAACCTTAATGTTTGAGCGTTCCTTGTATGACAAACAATTGTTCTTCATAATCCCTATTATTTTTATAGATTTCGATGGGCCGTCAAATATGAAAATGATTGATTTTGAAAAGTTTGTACATGACGATTTATGTGTCAAATATTTGTTCGAATATACGAAATGTTGGAATAATTCCCTTTGTGTTTGGTGTAGCTGGTAGGAAATATGTACATGCAATTTCAGTTTGTGACTACTCCATAATTAGATTACTGGTTATTTTTGGATTTTTCTTAATGTTAGTTGCCTTTAAGAAGCTAGTTTATAGGTTACATACCAGAGATCACTCGTTTCATGATCAGATTTCTTCTCTATTTCATCTACCTCATTATTTTTACTGAGTTGTTTCTTTTGTCCTTGATAATAAAGCTACCATATTTGATTAAGTGGCCTTGCGAGATGCGCTTTAATCCCATTTCCTTGTTAGATCTATCCCCGTTTCATGTGTGCTAACATTGCAAAGTTGGTTAAAGCGCTTATGGGAGCGTGCAAGAGATGTGTCAAGGCTTCTCATAATCTTCTTTGCTAAAGCTTTATGGTTACTTATTAGGCGAACTAAACGCCTTAATTCTTCTTCTCTATGTAAGTCAGTTTCGACTGGTGCGTAAGTTGGTTTCGATTGGCACAATCTGTGAGCGAAAATTTTCTGCGTTGATAGAAAAACAGGTAGTAAAAAGAATTCTCTCAGAGTCCAGATTTATGGGAGTCCTTTTTCTGTCATACAAATACTATTATGATGCCGGAAATATCTAATCAAATTGCCTCTGCCGTTGCCCTGCTAAGGGCAGGCAGAATAGTAGCCTTTCCGACAGAAACTGTCTATGGCTTGGGCGCAGACATCACTATCCCTTCTGCGATAAACCGTGTGTTTGAAATCAAAGGAAGGCCTGTAGGTCACCCTTTAATCGTCCATTTTTCTGAAATGTCCCAACTTGAGCACTGGGCACAGGAAATACCAAAATCAGCCTGGCAGTTGGCTAAACGCTTCTGGCCTGGACCGCTGACGCTGATTCTACCGCGCACCTCCCATGTGTCATTAAATGTCACTGGCGGACAGAATATGGTGGGTCTTAGGATACCAGACCATCCCATTGCACTTGCTCTGCTGAATGCAATGGGTCCTGAAAGGGCACTGGCTGCACCTTCAGCTAACCTCTTTGGGCGGATTAGCCCCACAACAGCAGATCATGTATTCGATGAATTGGGCTTTACAGTAGACATGATTCTGGATGGCGGCCCATGTAAAATCGGCCTGGAAAGTACGATCGTTGGCTTCAGTGGCAAAACTACCATCGTATTGCGGCCAGGTGGTATTCCACAAACAGAATTAGCAGAAGTACTAAATGAAAAGGTCACTTTTCCAAATAGGAAGAAACCTAGGGTACGTGTGCCAGGCTCTCTAGATTCCCATTACGCTCCGTTGACGCCCCTCGAGGTTTGGCCAACCAAATCACTGCTGCAGCGGGTTTTAGAACTGAAAGCACAAGGATTACGTACAATGTTGTTAGGGTGGTCAGCAGCGTATCTGAGCTGGGAGAAAGATAAAGACTTCTTGTATTTCTCCATGCCTAAAGAACCAACAGCTTACGGTAATCAGCTGTATACAACTTTACGCCGATTCGATAATGGGCAATTTGATCGCCTTTTATTAGAAGCACCTCCTAATAATCCTGCCTGGCTAGCAATTGTGGATCGTTTACAGCGCGCGAGTTGTGTGCCTTTCATCAAGGCTCAAGATGGTGATTTCTAATATAGGGAAAATGATCGGCAAGTATATTCCTAATGAAAACAGTTAGAGACGGTAAAATTTGTGCAGTATTATTTGACGTTGATGGCACGCTAGCTGATACTGAGCGTGATGGCCATCGCCTTGCTTTCAACGCCGCATTTGCAGAATTTGGTCTTGCTTGGGACTGGGATATAGAGCTTTATGGGGAATTGCTGGAAACTACTGGAGGAAAAGAACGCATCCGTCACTACCTGGAAAAATATGTTCCTACTGAGTTAAAAATGAGTGGATTGGAAAACTGGATCGCTGATTTGCACAAGGCTAAAACAAAACATTTTGTGGCCTTACTTAAGCATGGAAAAATTCCATTGCGTCCCGGTGTCGCCCGACTGATCCAAGAATTGCGTATTGCTAAAATAAAAATCGCTATCGCGACTACCACTACACTTGAGAATGTAACTACATTATTAAAATCTACATTAGGTGAAGATTCGCCTACCTGGTTTGACGTCATTGCTGCAGGCGATGTCGTTCTTAAAAAAAAACCTGCTCCGGATATATACCTATGGTTGCTTGAACAGCTTGGATTATTGGCACAGCAATGTGTCGCGGTGGAAGATTCTGAATGCGGATTGAGAGCTGCGCTTGCTGCGGGTATTGACACAGTTGTCACGGTGAGCAAATATACTGAGCTACAAAATTTTAATGGGGCTGCAGTGGTATTGTCTGACTTAGGTGAACTGACAAAACCATTTACCGTTCTGGTGGGAAATACTCATGGCAGTAAATGGGTAGATGCAAAGATGCTGAGTAAGTTCAATATTTAGCAGTAAATTTGTTCGATTCCTATTTGTTGCCACGATTGTTGATGCCATAGAAACGGAGAATATATGGTTAATTTAGTGTATATGCATCGCAGGTGCTATCCATACTAGGGACATGTACGCTACCTATACTAGAAAATCTGGAAATATTGTTGTGTCAGGAACACGAATCTCAGTGACGAGAACCAATTAGGCATTAAATGAAGAAATCATCCGTAGGTATTATTATGGGCAGCAACAGCGACTGGAGCATCATGCAGCAGGCTGCAGTCCAATTACGTAATTTTGGTGTTCCCTATGAAACGCATGTGATCTCTGCCCACCGCACCCCAGATATTGCGTTTGAATATGCGCAAACAGCTATTGAACGTGGCCTGCGTTGCATTATTGCAGGCGCAGGTGGCGCCGCCCATCTTGCTGGAGTGTTGGCGGCAAAAACAACCTTGCCGATTCTGGGTGTACCAGTTCCTTCCAAACATCTTCAAGGGCTGGATTCATTGCTTTCAATTGTGCAAATGCCTAAGGGTATTCCAGTTGCCACTTTTGCTATAGGCGAAGCTGGAGCTGCCAATGCCGGTTTATTTGCTGTTGCTCTACTAGCACTTTCCGATCCATCGATAACTGAGCGGCTTGAAGCCTTTCGTAAGGTACAGGCAGAAAACGTCAAGGCCATGACCCTTCCTGAAATTGAATAAACTTAATATGACTCCACCTGAGAAAACCTTACTTGAATCCAACCTTACTAGCCTCAAATTTCTCCATCGTGGGAAGGTACGTGACATCTATGCCGTTGATGAACACAAATTATTAATCATCCAGACCGACCGACTATCTGCTTTCGACGTGGTTCTGCAGACACCGGTGCCAGGCAAAGGTAAAGTACTCACAGCTATGTCCAGTTTCTGGTTTAGGAAACTTGACCACATTATTCCAAATCATCTGACCGAACTTTCGCCTGAATCGCTCGTATCAACTGAAGAACTAGGGCAAGTATTGGGTCGCGCGTTTGTGGTAAAGCGACTAAAACCACTACCGATAGAAGCCATTGTACGCGGTTATGTAGTGGGCTCCGGCTGGAAAGATTATCAAAAGACTGGTGCGATATGTGGTATCAGGCTTCCTGCCGGATTGCAGGTAGCTTCTAAGTTACCCGGTGGCGCAATTTTTACGCCTTCAACTAAAGCGGACCAGGGTGCACATGACGAAAATATATCATTTCCTGAAGTAGAAAAACTATTGGGTAATGCGTTAGCAGTACAAGTACGCGAGAAAGCAATCGCTCTTTATACTGAGGCGTCTGATTATGCTGCAAAGAAAGGTATTATTATTGCTGACACCAAATTCGAATTTGGTCAGGATGATACTGGCAAGCTTTATCTCATCGATGAAGCGCTCACCCCTGATTCGTCTAGATTCTGGCCCGCTGATCAATATGCACCAGGGAAGAATCCGCCCAGCTACGACAAGCAATTTGTACGCGACTGGTTGGAAACGCAGGACTGGAACAAGAAAGCACCTGCCCCTACATTACCAGCAAATATCCTTGCCAAGACTTCAGAAAAATATCAGGAAGTATTAAGATTGTTGACGGAAAAATAAACTCTTGTCTAAAAAAGTCCTATCAACATCTTAGTCCCCAGCAAATAAAGCAACACCACAAAGATCTTCCTAAGTATTGTGGCCTGCATAATATGAGTGGTTCTTGCACCTAAAGACGCGGTTAGCGTGCTGGCTAGAACTACCCCCCCAAGTGCAGGCAAATAAACGTAGCCCAAACTATATTCTGGGAGTACCTGGGATTGCATGATGCCATTAGCAATGTAACCAATCGTCCCTGTGATGGCAATGGGAAAACCGACTGCGGCAGCAGTACCAATAGCATGTTGCAATTTGATATTACATGCGGAAAGAAATGGTACAGTTAGTAAACCTCCACCAATAGCTACCAAGCTGGAAACCCCACCGATAAAACTACCTACTGTAAACATCCCTACCTTGCCTGGAAGCTGACGACTAGGCTTAGGAATGTTATTCAGCAAAATCTGGGTAGCAGCGTAATAAATGAATACGATAAAGGTAATACTCAAGAATCGGCTGGAGAGGATACTTACCAGCGTCGCACCACTAAGTGTGCCCACGATGGTACCCGGTGCAATATATTTCACAATATGCCAGTTCACCGCACCGTGGACATGATGGATGTACAAACTAGAGATAGAGGTAAAAATTATCGCTGCCATGGAAGTACCAAGAGCGAGATGCAAAATACGATCAGGAGGAAAATTTTGTGCGCTGAAAATAAAACTTAGTACCGGAACCATAATTAGCCCGCCGCCAATACCAAGTAGTCCGGCGAAGAAACCAACAACTGTACCCAAGAACAGATAACCTAACCACCATTCCACGTTATGTTTGACTATGGTTGATATTCGGTTTTAGCATTCTTCTAATCAGGTTAATTTATAAAGACTCGGCTATGAAATAAGCTATTACATGACCCCAATGATGCACTTCCACTCTACTGGATCTACAGGTGTAATGGATAAGCGATTGCCTTTCTGTAAAATACGCATGCTCATTAGATTAGGGTAGCTTCTCAGCTCCTTAATCTCAATCAACCGAGTTTTACTGATGAACCTTATATCTACATTGAACCAACGAGGACTTTCTAAAGTAGCTTTCGGATCAAAGTATTTACTGCTGGAATCAAATTGGGTTGCGTCAGGATATGCAAGCTTGCAAACCTCTGCAATTCCGACGATACCTGGTTGTTTACAGCTCGAATGATAGAAAAAAACTTGATCACCAATACGCATCTGATCGCGCATAAAATTCCGTGCCTGATAGTTACGTACACCATACCACGCTACAGTCTTATTGGAACTCTTCGCAAGGTCGTCGATGCTTGCGTCAGAAGGTTCAGATTTCATCAACCAGTAACGCATAATCCAAAAAATAATGGTCATCCATACTAAACTTTGCGTGTTAAAAAAAGCGGCTATGCCGCTTTTTTTATGTCCTTATAATAAAGCCCTCCGCAGATGCCGTCAGCCCATTATCCTGAACCATACGGTTTCAAAGTAGTCATTTTCCGGATGCATCAGGCGCTTCCAGGTTGGGTGCGCACAACAGAATCATATTAGTTCACAACCGATCTTAAAGATTGGTTCTAGAATATGCGCCTAAATATACATCGCAGGGGACGACTCTTATTCGTTTCACATTCAAGCCGAAGTAAATAGCCATGCACAAGTACAAGTTTGAAACCTATCGATGTCAAACTACATGTTTCGTAACAATTCCAGCTAGAACAACTTGTCCTGTCCTGGCATCGTCGTATCAAGCATCGACTCCATGAGATTAATTCTACGCTTAAATTCTCCTATGTCAAAACCACCTCTGGTTCGCGTGGCGAGAAGCTCA
>SMXG01000063.1 GCA_004356775.1 Betaproteobacteria bacterium
AAGGAAGCAGAAAATAAAGTAATGCAGGACACAAGTTCTCCAACATCTAAAATTACAACATTAGATCTAGAATCTTTATCTGCAAACAAATCAACTACTACTCCCTTATTGAAGGTTGCAGGAGCTACAAATACATTATTAGATGATGTAAGTTCCCCAGTAACTCAAATTACAACTTCAGATCTGGATGCTACACCTGTAAGTAAGTTTGTTTGGACAAATGAGCCACCACGCACGAAAGGGCCGCGCCCAGGAGTATTTGTGGTACCACCCGGAGCAAGAGCAACAGAATATCCGGGACAATATTCCCTATGGGATTTTATTACCGGGAAAGAACGTAAAACTAAACCCGTTAGTCCGTACGCTCCGTTTGCCCTGCAAACCACTCTTGCAGCTGATATCAATTTCAATTATTTGGAAAAACCGGATCATGAAACAGACTTCTTTGATCCCGTTAAGCGGATTCATATAGGAGACAACATTCTGTTATCTTTTGGCGGCCAGTTCTGGTATCGATATGTGCATGAAACGGATAGCCGACTTAATGCCGCCGGTAGAAACAATTCTTTTCACTTGACGCGCACGAGATTTCACGCTGACCTGTGGTACCAAGACAAGGTTCGACTCTTTGCTGAATTCTTGGATGCACGCCAGTGGGGTCAAGAACTGGCACCGCTTGGTATTGATCGAAACCACACTGACATGCTCAGTATATTTGCGGACATCAAATTAGCAGAAGCTCAAGGTGGTAAGGCATACGTCCGCGTTGGTAGACAAGAGTTGACCCTCGGCTCCCAACGTCTCGTTTCCTCACTGGATTGGGTCAACACCCGGCGTACTTTCCAAGGTGTCAAAGTCTTCTGGAACACACCAAAATTTGATTTGAGTACTTTTTGGGTTCGCCCGATGATGACAGAAGTAAACAAATTCGATAATTGGGATAAAAAACGTGATTTCTATGGTTTATGGGGAACCTATAAACCAAAGAAGGGAGATGCTGTTGACCTCTATTATATGGGCCTAAATAACCACAATAATAAAGCCGTAGGTACATTTGGAATAAAAGGAGATTCTTTTATACATACCATAGGCAGCCGCTACATTGGTACCTACGAACGTTTTTTGTTTGAATTGGAAGGTATGTACCAGTTTGGGGATCATGCCAATCAGAATATCTCTGCTAGCGCGGTTGCCGTGGGTGGGGGATATCGCGTCCCGCTGCCATTTAATCCCCAGTTTTGGCTACGCTACGACTTTGCCTCTGGAGATGATAATTTGAACAGTAGCGGTACTCGTAATACGTTTAACCACCTCTTTCCCTTTGGAAATTATTACATGGGCTGGATAGATCGGGTAGGGAGACAAAATATCCACGACCTTAGCGCCCAGTTTAGTTTTCATCCTCAGCGTTGGCTTACGTTCATTTCGCAGTACCATCGATTCTACCTAGCGAGTAAAACAGACTTTTTGTACAACGCAGGGGGGGCAGCTACCCTTCGGGATCCAACCGGCTTGTCAGGAAGCCATGTAGGCGATGAAATTGATTTTCGTTTCAATGTTCACGTTGACCGGCATCAGGATGTTCTAGTTGGATATTCAAAACTATTTGCTGGCGGTTTTATGAAGGCAACCAGACCAGGCATTAACCCAGATCTTTTCTACGTGCAATATAACGTCCGTTTTTAGGTGTCTACCCTATTTAATACTGAAAAACACTAATTGATATAATCAAAATCACATTCCTAATTTTACTCTCAGGTGAAAGCTAGTATTGGTACTTTCCCCACTTGTGCGCGCCGCAAACACCCTATATGTTTGCCTCCAAATAACTCTGATTAATTACAGACTTTGTAACTTTGTTCACAGAATCTATTTGTCTGTTTGTTATAGCATGATGGACATATCATTTTAAAGAAGTATCTACAGACAACAATATTTTATTTAAGAGAAAAGATTAATCATGCTTAAAACGTTCATATCTATTATCGCAGCAATAGGCAACCGAATTTGGGAAAACAACGCATCCGGTGAGGAAAAAGAATACGATGGAGGATTAGGCCGGCCCTATAGTCAACGTAAGTGGGCAGAAAACTATTATGGAAAACAAGAAAACAACACCGTACCTAAAGAAAAACATTAATCACTTGTAAAAAATCATATTCAATATCACCCTAGCAGCTGAGAAATCGATGGTCAGAATCAGAATGTAACGTTTGTGTAGCCATTCTACGTTAGGTAAATACTCATCAAGGTGTTATTAAACATATCATTACAATGCCTTAACCATATTCTCGACTACTTTCTTGGCATCACCAAACACCATCATAGTCTTATCCATATAAAATAGATCGTTGTCGAGACCAGAATACCCCGCAGCCATGCTACGTTTTACCACCATCACGGCGTGCGCTTTGTGGGCATCTAGGATTGGCATGCCGTAAATAGGACTACCAGTAATATATGCCGCAGGGTTCACCACGTCGTTTGCACCTAAAACCAATACCACATCAGTGTTAGAAAAATCACTGTTAATTTCGTCCAGTTCTAATACTTGCTCATAGGGTATCTCTGCTTCTGCCAATAGTACGTTCATGTGACCTGGCATGCGCCCTGCAACTGGATGAACAGCAAATCGTACGTTGATGCCTTTTTTATGCAACTTTTCTGCAAGTTCCTTGACTGAATGTTGTGCTCGCGCCACTGCCAGACCATAGCCGGGAACAATGATCACGCTGTCTGCGTTTCCCAGCAGGAATGCCGCATCATTTGAACTGCCGCTGCGGTGATTTTTTTGTGTTCCATCGCTAGCAGATATTATCCCACCTGCGCTGCCGAAGCCGCCAAGTATGACGGAAAGAAATGACCGATTCATAGCTTTGCACATAATATAAGACAGAATCGCACCGGAGCTACCAACTAGAGAGCCAGCAATAATAAGCATAGGGTTACCAAGCGAAAATCCAATACCTACTGCTGCCCAGCCGGAATACGAGTTGAGCATCGAGATTACCACTGGCATATCTGCGCCACCGATGGGAATAATGATGAGGAAGCCTAGTACAAAGGCGGTTACAGTCATAGCGATAAAGGCTGTCCAATTGGTGGCTTCGCTGACAAAGAACCACAAACCAAAACCAACCATCACAAGAGCTAAAATTAGGTTGACCATGTGCTGCCCACTAAAGGTGATAGGCAAACCACTCATGCGATTAGACAGTTTTAAGAATGCGATCACTGAACCTGACCAGGTCATGGCGCCGATGAATGTACCCAAAAACAGTTCTAGTTTACTGCTCATCGGCAACAGTGCAGGCAAACCAAATGAAACTGGGTTGTTGACTGCAGTTATCGCAATAAATACTGCCGCCAACCCCACCAGCGAATGCATAAATGCAACCAACTGTGGCATCGCTGTCATTTGTACGCGCCGTGCTACGACTGCACCTATAATGCCACCCATTGCGATACAGACGAGTATCAGCGCCCAGTTGCTGGTAACTGTAAGCGTGGTGGTAACAGCGATAGCCATCCCTACCATTCCGAACAGATTGCCCCGACGGGCAGTTATCGGCGAGCTTAAACCCTTCAGAGCCAGAATGAAGAAAACCGACGCAACAAGGTATGCCAGAGCAACTAAATTCGCCGACATTTACGCGTTTCCTTTCTTATCTTTTTTTCTGAACATTTCCAGCATACGCTGAGTAATGAGGAATCCACCAAATACGTTGATTGCAGCTAGCGTCACTGCAACTGCTCCCAACCAAACACCCCAGTCTAATTCGGCCGAACCAGCAGCCAACATGGCACCTACCAAAATAATGCCGGAAATTGCATTCGTTACTGACATCAATGGCGTATGCAAGGCCGGGGTCACATTCCATACCACGTGATAACCAACAAATATCGCTAACACGAATACCGTAATATTGATAATAGTTGGGTCAACTTCTCCAATCATGGCAGCTCCTCCTAAATTCTCGAAAAATTTGGTACAAGATTTGTTTACTATACCTTCAAAACTGCTTCCCCATCTATGCAAACTAAGGTTCCCGCAATAATCTCGTCTTCACGATTAAGCTTGAATTCACCACTATTGGCATCGAACATCAGGCTAAGAAAATTCAATAAATTACGCGCATATAGAGCACTAGAATCAGCCGCCACTAATCCTGGCAGGTTGGCTATACCTATTAGATGTACACCATGCTTGACTACAGTCTTGTCAAGCTCCGACAGGGGACAATTACCTCCAGCCTCTATTGCCATGTCCACAATCACTGATCCAGGCTTCATGGCACGCACAGTTTCCTCATTGATTAAAACTGGTGCCGGGCGGCCTGGAATTAGTGCAGTAGTTATGATGATATCTGCTGCTGTGGCACGCTGGTGTACTAATTCTCCTTGACGACGTTTATAGTCATCTGACATTTCTCGCGCATATCCACCAGCGGTTTCTGCTTGAGCCCTTTCCTCATTACTTAAAGGAACTTCAACGAATTTAGCACCAAGGCTTTCTACTTGTTCTTTCGCTACAGGACGCACGTCAAATGCTTCGATTACTGCCCCCAAGCGTTTGGCCGTAGCGATAGCTTGCAAGCCTGCCACCCCTGCTCCTAGCACTAGCACGCGTGCGGCTTTTACAGTCCCTGCGGCCGTCATCAGCATAGGAAAAAACTTCTGGTAAACATTGGCCGCTACCAGTACCGCCTTGTAACCAGCAATATTGGCCTGCGAGGAAAGCACATCCATACTTTGGGCACGAGAAATACGCGGGAGTTTCTCCATAGCAAATGCAGTTAAACCATGCTTAGCAAGAATATCGATGCCATCCGCTCGATGTGGAGACAATAGACCAAGCAAAATTGCGTTTTTGCGCATCATCGTCAGTTCGGAAGATTCCGGAGCGTGCACCTTAAGTACGATTTGGGACTGGCTATAAAGTTCTGCTGCGTTATTTACAATGGTTGCACCGACTTCCTTATAAGCTTCATCAGATATGCTTGCCCCGAAGCCTGCTCCAGACTGTACTAGAACAACATGAAATCCCTTGGCAGTAAATTTCTTAACTGTCTCTGGCGTGGCCGCAACGCGAGTTTCTCCTCTATAGATCTCCGCTGGTATTCCTATATGCATTGACAATCTCCCTTACGAGCATTTTTTATAAATTTATAAAAATATCCTATATAAAGCCTGCAATAACTACCAATACCTTCTTATTCACAAAGAATATTGGGTTATAAATAAACTTGGGTATGATACGTTGCCGCAAAATATGGAGGATAATCTAATTTTTATGCTCTTAGGCTCTGATTTGGTCGGATTCCTTTAAGCAATGACTAATCCATTGGGTGGTAAGTTTTTCCTGGGCACTGTTCTGGCGCAAACGTGATGCTAATCCACTAAAATCCACTCGATCAAGCGGTTGATCCTGATTGAAACAAGAAAACACGTACGTAATTTCTCCTGTATCCGGATCCTTGTGAGGTTGCAAACACTGGGCACAGATTTCTTTCATCATGCACTGCATTGGTGAATTGATGGAACCAATAGCAAAGTGGTCTGCCTTTAAATAAGGCTGGAGCTGATTACGCCGAGCAAGGCCCACTGCCGCCATCATACCGTCAGAGCCGATAGCAATTATCCGGTCGGCCTCTACTAATGGAACCGGCTGAGCACCTAATGCACCGCTACCATAAGCGACCATTGCTTGCACAATGTTACCGACATAACTTAGATCGACCAATCGGGTGGGTTTAAAGCCAGGAGACTCATCACAGCACCATATCACTGCATCTGCTGCAGCTTCAATTTCTGCTACTTTGTAACGGTCAATTATTTTCTTATATCCAGCAAAATACAAGACCTTTGATCCAACTGCTCGCGCCGCTGAGCCTATGGAAAATAATACTGCATTACCTAAACCGCCCCCCACCAGCACCACAGTTTCACCTGACGGAATCTCGGTAGGTGTACCCGTTGGTCCCATCAATACTACCGGGTCGCCAGGGCTAAGCATGGCACATAAATCTGCCGACCCACCCATTTCTAGCGCGATTAACGATACTAGACCACGAGAGACATCAACCGATGCACCAGTTAAGGCAATCCCTTCCATTGCCAATTTTGTGTCACCAACATTAGTAGCAAGTGTTGCAAAATTCTGAAAGCGATAAAACTGACCAGGCTGAAAACGCTCTGCAGCCATAGGTGCATGTATCACTAGTTCGATAATAGTCGGGGTAAGTCTTTTCACTTTATGTACTGTAGGTCGTAACCGTTCGTTAATCTCCGAGAAGAATTGTGAACCTAGCTTTGTTGATGCGGGAGGTATTCGATCAAGTACCCGGCTTACCACTGGATAGCCTTGCTTAGCACTGGACATAGCCTTTACCACATTTCCGGAATATGATGGATGAAGGTCACCGAAGAAGCTAATAAAACGCCCATCCTCACAGCGGCTTAAAAGTACCGTGGGATTTTCTGGTTTGGGATTTCCATATGTCGGGTTAACTGGATTTCCATCTTCATCACATGCGGCAAAATAACGCCCATTCAGTTTAAAATTTTTCTCATCTTCTCTGGCAAGTACCGTATTGGGCTGAATACCAGCAGCAATTAGAACAGCGCGTGCCGGCAACTCAGTTTCCCCAGTTTTTTTCCACGAACCTGTTTCATCTAACATTTGAATTACGAATCGCACAGACCGAGTATGTTCCCGTTGATCAATTTCTATCCGTTCAGGTGTAAGGCCTTCAGCAAATGAGATGCCCTCTTCCAATGCCTTTTTGACTTCTTCATGATTGAGAGTATAGGAGGGGCTGTCTATTAATCTTTTTCGGTAAGCTATAGTAACGCCTCCCCAGGATTGAAGTAACTCCAATACACGTGGTACGCTCCCTTGCTGTTCCGCTGTCTTGCGCTCCGCACGAATGGCACGTGCATGGCTAAGAAATTCTTCTGCGATTTCCCGCTCTTCTTCGTCCCACGATCCACGAATAGCCTCTTCTCCTTGTACCGCAGAAAGAATTTCATAACGACGAAGAAATTTCTCTACCTGCACTGGGTAATAGGCAAGTGCTTCAGTTGCTGTATCGATAGCTGTCAGGCCACCGCCAATTACCACGACGGGCAAGCGTAACTGCAGATTGGCTACAGAATTAATTTGAGCCGCACCAGTTAATTGCAAAGCCATCAGAAAATCAGATGCAGCGCGGACACCTCGAGCTAGGCCATTGGGCAAATCAAGCATAGTGGGACGCCCCGTGCCCGAAGCAAGTGCTACGTGATCAAATCCCATAGCAAACGCGTCATCAGCTGTAATCGTGCCTCCAAATCGAACACCACCGAAAAGAGCGAATTCCTCTCTTCGTTCCAGCAATAACCGAATTAACTTAAGAAAATTTTTGTTCCAACGAACTGTTATTCCATATTCAGCAACACCACCAAAACCAGCTGGTATCCTCTCATTCAGATTTTCATCGAGTTCGCTCGCATCTCGGATAGCTCTGAAAGGCACACGCCCACCCTGATGAGTGACGCCCGAAATATCTGATGGCAAAGACTCGATCTTGAGTCCGTCTATTCCCATCACTATGTGGCCGTCGTTCATCAAGTGGTGAGCTAGAGTGTAGCCTGCCGGTCCCATCCCGACTACTAACACTTTACGTCCCGACAGTGGTTTCGGTACTGGACGATTTAGATCGAGCGGATTCCAGCGAGTGAGAAGACTGTATATTTCAAAACCCCAAGGTAATTCAAGTATATCCTTAAGAGTCCGTGTTTCAGCCTCGGGAATGTTTACTGGTTCCTGTTTCTGGTAAATACAGGACTTCATGCAATCATTGCAAATACGATGACCAGTCCCAGCGCACATAGGATTGTCCAACACAATCATAGCCAGACTTCCAATAGCTATTCCTTGAGTCTTTAGCTTATGAAACTCAGAAATGCGCTCTTCTAACGGACAACCAGCAAGTAAAACTCCAAATTGGCTTTTTTTAAAAGTTTGAGGTTCCTCTGATGACCTCGGTTTTTCCTTAAGCCCTTTTGAGCAAGAATCCTTTTCTTGCTCATGACACCAAATGCAGTAGTTTGCCTCATCTAGAGCGCCAACAAGATCGATGCCTGGATCAGTAACTGCAAAACCTTCCCGTCGGCGCAAGTGCTGAAGACGATGAATGTCATATCCACCAGTATTATCGATAACCGTTGGCACCAGATGTAAATAATCAAGCTTGGGGTGAGATTTGAATAACACGCCGTCTTGGTTACGCTTTCGTCCTGCTGGTGTTTTCAGTGCCCATGCTGCATAGAGCAGCGCTACCTTAAGACGCTCCTCATTTTTTGCTTCTTCCTTCAACCACTCGGTTACTCTTGTTGCAAAAACAAGTTCAGAAAAGGGTTCTTTAAATTCGATCGTTAGCTTTTCTTCCAGAGCGACACCGTCTACCTTGGACACATCTTCCTCGCTCACCTTATTCCTCGCTCGACGCTGTACGAATTGCCGTTTGCAGGAATAAAGTGGAGCAAGCTCATGATGGCGAAAAGCGAGGGCATGGACTTCAGTTTCAATGCAGAATAACTTGGAAATAAAATCGTCCATCCAAGAGGCAATCTCTATCAACAGATTAGACTCATCCTTATAATTAAGACTATGGGAATGAACACGGGCATGATCAAGACGTGCGCGTAATCCAGGTTCTCCTTCTTGTAGAAAATCAAGAAAAGCTTGATCTAGTTTTAGAAGACCATCGCGACGATACAAATCCACGAAGATCATATCGAATCCAAGGACAGGAGAAGCTGCTATTGCTCCTGATGAAGAATGTAGCACTGGTTCTAAACTTTCCATAATAAGTTAATTGGCATTATGAATATGATAAAGATAAAAAAACGGCATGAGCACACAATTGCTTTGGTACTCTTTGATTTATAACTTCCAACAGCTACATCAAAAAGCGGTAATTCAATCGTTAATTGAGCAAATCATTCCTGCGGCAACGGTATTATTGCTAGCTTCATCAATAACAATAAAACTTCCCGTAGCGTGGTTGCGCTGATAGTCGTCACACATTAAAGGCTGCTGTACATTAAACCTCACTCGCCCGATATCATTCATTTTCAAGGTATCTGCAGACTCGTGATTTAGCGTATTAACGTCAACACGGTAATTTATCTGGCGCACCTGTGTTCTAACGATCCGAGTGGAATGTTTGATAAGATACTTGCGTTCCAGATCGAGGGCTTGTTCCGATAACCAGCATAGCATTGCCTCAAATTCCTTCACAATCCGTGGCACATCACCAGTTTTTGCCAACATATCACCACGGGAAATATCCAGATGATCTTCTATAGTCAGCGTCACCGACTGCGGTGCAACTGCATGGCTGAGAAAACCATCGTAAGTAACAATTTCCTTGATGCGCGAGGTTAACCCGGATGGAAGAACTGTGATCGCATCACCAACACTTATGTACCCCGATTCAATACGTCCCATATAGCCACGAAAGTCATGCAACTCCTCAGTCTGTGGGCGACAAACTAATTGTACCGGAAAACGAAAATCCTCAAGGTTGATATCATGGTCAATGGGTATATTCTCTAGTAAATCCATCAGCGTCACACCTTTATACCAAGGAAGTTTATCCCCACGTTCTACTACCATATCTCCATTTAAGGCAGACATAGGTATATATGCAATATTATTCATGCCAAGTTTATCGGCAAAAGAGGCAAAGTCCTGGCGAATCCGTTCAAGAACTTCACAGGAATAATCCACTAGGTCCATTTTATTGATAGCTACAACTAAATGAGGAATGCCCATCAAACTTGCCAAATAGGCATGACGGCGTGATTGGGTAAGCACACCCTTGCGAGCATCAATTAGGATGATGGCAAGATTGGCAGTAGAAGCGCCAGTTACCATATTGCGGGTATACTGTTCGTGGCCTGGTGTATCTGCAATAATGAATTTTCGTTTGGGGGTAGCAAAATAACGATAGGCTACATCGATAGTGATACCTTGCTCACGTTCAGCCTGTAGCCCATCAGTAAGTAACGATAAATCAACGTTCTTCATTCCACGTTTGTGCGAAGTACGCGTAATAGCACTTAACTGATCCTCAAAAATAGATTTCGAGTCGTATAACAAACGCCCGATCAGAGTACTCTTGCCATCATCTACGCTTCCGGCAGTGATAAAACGTAATAGTTCAGTATGATCAAATGAAATTTTTTCAATTTCTGCCATTTATTATCTTTCCGAAAATTTAATTCTCTACAGAAACTTCCTCTGTCCTTTCATTACTAATTGTCACCTCAGAAATATCCTTCTTTTTTACGCAACTCCATGGACGCATCCGAGGTTTGGTCGTCCATGCGAGTAGCACCACGTTCGGTGATATGTGTAATCGCTGTTTCTGCAATAATTTCCTCAACACTAACTGCCTGAGATTCTATCGGGCAGGTACAACTCATATCTCCTACCGTACGAAAACGAACCATGAGATTCTCAGGTTGTTCGCTGCCTTTAGGTTGAACCAGATGAGATACAGGTAGTAAACCATTATCACGTCGAATCACATCACGTTTGTGAGCAAAATAAATATGTGGTACCTCCAACTGCTCTCGCGCAATATATTCCCAGACATCAAGCTCGGTCCAGTTGCTGATCGGAAACACACGAATGTTTTCCCCCGTATGTACCCTCGTGTTGTAGATGTCCCATAACTCCGGGCGCTGGTTCTTTGGATCCCACTGACCAAATTCATCACGGAAAGAAAATATGCGCTCCTTTGCTCGAGCCTTTTCCTCATCGCGACGTGCACCACCGATACAAGCATCAAAATGGAGCTCCGCAATCGCATCCAGTAACGTCACTGACTGAAATGCATTGCGGCTCTGATTCTTCGAACGCAGCACCACTCTGCCCTGCCGAATAGAGTCTTCCATACTGCGTACAATCAGACGCTCGCCTAATTGTTTAGCGCGGTGATCACGGAACTCGATCACTTCAGGGAAATTATGGCCAGTATCAATATGCAGCAACGGAAACGGAAAACGCCCTGGACGAAACGCTTTTTCTGCTAGCCTCAGTAATACGATAGAATCCTTGCCGCCAGAGAACAGTAATGCAGGATTGGCACATTCTGCCGCTACTTCACGCAGAATATGAACTGATTCACTCTCTAGGGCATCTAAATGACTTAACTGGCCTGCAATACGGCGTTTAATAACTATTGGTTCATTCTTCATCACATTACCTGAAACAGGGGTAACAAAATCTTGCATATCATTCATTATTATATCCATTGGCCAATCCTCTCAAATTACCAAATAATTTCTATGCTACCCACGGTTTTCAAAATGCAGTCCACACTCCTTAGTTTCTGGGTTCTCCCACCACCAGCGCCCAGCACGAGCATCCTCACCAGGGGTAATGGCACGAGTGCATGGTGTGCAACCAATGCTGGTATAGCCCTTATCATGTAACGCGTTGTATGGCACATTGAATTTTTTAAGATACGCCCATATGTCAGACAGGTTCCAATTTAATAGCGGGCTAATTTTTTGCAAGCCATTATCAATATCAAACTCTGATTCTGCTAAATCCTTTCGAGTCGGTGTCTGGTCACGTCGTAATCCAGTTATCCATGCACACTTACCGCTCAAAGCACGTTTCAGCGGCTCAACTTTTCGCATATGGCAGCATGCTTTACGCAAATCCAAGCTGTCATAAAATCCATTAGGTCCATTTTGTGCAACATATTTTTCCACTGCAGTAGATTCGGGAAAATACAACTGAATGTGTATGTGGTAACGATCCTCTACTTCTTTCATCAGACTATAAGTTTCTTCCGGCAGACGACCAGTATCTAGAGTAAACATGCCAATATCGGGAAAATGTTGTCCAATTAAATCGGTCAATACCATGTCTTCTGCACCAAAACTATTAGCAAAAACAACTGGAGCGCAATCCTCATGCACTGAAGTTAACAGTGCCTTCACTTCTGTGATCATGTGATTTAAACTCATATGCGCCCCCCTAGACTTATAAGGTTTATTAAGACCTATTGCCCCACATTGGCAGGCTGCTGAGTCTTCTGAAACGGCAACAAATTAGCTGAAGCTGGTTGTGGTAGGGCGCTTGCCAAATCAAGTTGACGATCAAAACCTTGACAGAACTCTGCAGCTTCTAGCGTCCACCCATCGAGCTCTAAAAACCATTCAGTTAGCAAGGCATCATTTAGCTCCTCGACAGGACATATGAAATACTCTGTAAACTTGATTAACTGTTTAGATAGATACGGTTTGATGGGCAATACGCGGCGGAGCTCTTCTGCCTGCTCCGTCAAACTGTCGTACTTCTGGCCACCAAGTAACTCTGTTACGCCCTGGCTAATTATGCGGGCGATCTCCTCGGCACATCTAATAGAATCTTTGAATTTGCGCTGAAATTTAAACGCATCCCGATAGTCTCGCTCATGGGCAGCCTCAAAAAAACTTGAACCAATCTTTACCTGACTTACTCCCGCACACTCACCCCCACCTAGTTGCAGGACCTTAAAATCACTATCCTTTCCGTGATCACGTAAAACCAATGCTAGCTCTTCCGGCTTAACTTCAGTCACATTTGCTAGCAACTCAGTAAAATAGCCTTTACCAACCCGTCGTGCCCAGGAAAAAAAGGTTTCGCCGGTCTCACCGTTCGATGTGTAGGCTATTTTTACCTGCTCCACTGCCTCTTCAATGCGTGCAGCAGGAACCGATGGGCCCTTGATTGCTAATGCCCCGCATGCCATGCCGTTTCCACCGAGATACATCTGATAGTGCGGCACCAATTTACCATGCATACGTTTGCCTTCGCCGAAAATACCAATATCGCCAGTCTCCGGCTGGGCACAGCCATTATGGCATCCTGAAACACGAATTTTTAAATCATGCTTGCCACCACTTAATCTTGGCCCGAGGACCGTGCTTGAAGTTATTCCTAAGCGGCAAGTTGAAGTACCGGGGCATACCACCACATCATCGCCTGCTTGCGGCTCGCTTAAATCTAATGCAGATATAGCAGCACGCAGTGGATCGATTTTAGCTTTTTCCACATTTATCAGGATCATATTCTGATCTTGGGTCGTACGGATTTCATTCAACTCGTAAGTTTCAATGATACTAGCGAGACCTCGTAATTGCACCGCATTCAAATTACCCATTGGCACACTGATTGGAAAAACGTAAAAACCGGGCTGTTTCTGCTCGAACAAACGGCGCGGTGCACCAATCCCGGGAACCTCACTGTCAACACCATCGCTCCATTCACCTTTGGGATATTCCTGTTTCGCTAATGCTGCTTTGGTACGTACCAATTCTTCATGATATTTTTCGATAAATCCTTCTGGACCAAACTTATCAACTAAGAATTTAATCCGTGCTTTAGCACGTTTAATACGGTCAGAATATCGATTATGTAATGAAATAATTGCTTCCATTACTAACAACAAATCTTTTTCTTCAACAAACTCTTCAACAACGATGGCTTCATGCGGCTTATGTCCAAGACCCCCTCCGGCCAAAACTTTAAAACCGAATCGCGTGCCATTACGAACCGCAATAATGCCCATATCATGCAGCATGCCCTGAGCACAATCAGACTCACAGGCCGAGAAGCTGATTTTGAATTTTCGGGGCAATTGCTGAGTTAGTGGATTACGCAGGAAGTGCTGGACTGCACCATCGAGATGCCGATTGACATCAACATGTTGTCGTGGACATACACCAGACAGAGAACATGCTGTAACATTACGTATGGTGTTACCACAAGCTTCACGTGTCGTCAACCCGGCTGTAGCTAAATGGCGCAGTACATCAGGCGTATGCTCGAGCGGAACATAATGCATCTGGATATTCTGACGTGTGGTGATGTGCACAACATCATGAAGTGCGTATTTTTCTAACATATCGGCTATTGCCGTTAATTGCAGCGCACGCATACGGCCTCCCGGGAGCTTGATACGCACCATATTGACACCTTCCTGACGCTGACCGTAAATCCCCATTTGCAAGCGGGCAGCCGTAAAGCGACTAGCATCCATACTCTGGCCTTGATAGTCCTGTAGCGCCTTATCGAACAAGTTTATTTCTTCGTCACTAGCAAGATTAATTAAGTCATCCATCAGATTCCTCCACAATTTATTACCATATTAGTTTTCCGCCAATAACAGCAAGAATAGTTGCCAATGCTGGTCGCAATATTCGTTCAGGTATCTGTCCGCCAATATGGCTGCCTAAGTATATCCCTGGTAAAGATCCCAATAGCAAGCTGCCAAGTAATCCAAAATTTACTGTTCCTAGATAGGCATGCCCCACTCCTGCTATCAAAGTAAGCGGGACTGCATGGGCTATATCACTACCCACTAAAGTCACGGTAGGAGAGCGGGGATACAGAACAATAAGCGCCACCATACCCAACGCTCCAGCGCCAACAGATGTAATGGTTACCAAGACACCTAAAGTGGCACCTGTCGTAATCGTTGCCGCAACTATGTGGCGATCGCGCCATGCTACCAAAAAACCCAGACGAGAACGCCCAAAATGTGCCAATTGCTGGCGAAACAGTAAAGCCAGCGCAGTCAGGATCAACGCAACTCCCAGCATGCTAGTAATCAAGCCCGAAAAAATTTGGCTCTCTACCCCTAGCATATTCAACCCCAGCACAGTAATCAATGCAGCAGGTAAGCTACCTATTGCCAGTCGCCCTACCAGTTTCCAGTCTACCGTACCACGGCGACCGTGTACCCACACTCCACCAGCTTTTGTGAACGCAGCATACAACAAGTCAGTGCCTACGGCAGTAGCTGGAGAAACACCAAACCCCAGTATTAATAGCGGCGTCATCAGCGAACCCCCACCTACACCAGTGAGCCCGACAATAAATCCGACTAATAGTCCAGCTAAGGTATACCCCCATTCCATACTGCTTATCCTGTATTTTAAGGACGGAATATTAACAATAAATACATATATTGTAAAATAATATTAAATTAGACTGTTATAATTATTAATTATTTACAGAATGAGGATGAAGGCCATGAAATTACAACAATTACGTTATTTGTGTGAGGTAGCTAATCAGGGTCTAAATTTGTCTAAAGCCGCTAAAAGTCTGCATACTTCGCAACCAGGGATAAGTAAGCAGATTCATCTATTAGAAGATGAACTTGGGGTAAAGATTTTTGTACGCAAGGGTAAACGCGTAGTTAAAACTACGCCGCCAGGACAGACAATACTTGAAATTGCTGAAAGAATGCTCAAAGAGACAAAAAACCTGAAACGCGTAGGCCAAGAATTTACCAACAAAGACAGCGGATCTTTAACTATTGCTACCACTCATACCCAGGCGCGGTATGTACTGCCTCCTACAATCAGTCGCTTTACCGCTCGCTATCCCAAGGTAAAGTTAATCCTGCGCCAGGGTAACCCAACCCAAATATCAGAATTGGTCGCCTCAGGGGAGGCAGATATCGCCATTGCCACTGAAGCCATTGAGTTATTTCATGAACTAGTAATGCTGCCATGCTATCAGTGGAACCGTTGTATCATCACGCCACCTAAACATCCACTACTTAAACTCAGTAAACTTACACTTGAAGCTATCGCAAGATATCCCATCATCACCTATGATTTTGCATTCACTGGCCGCTCAAAAATTAATCATGCATTTGAAGCCAAAGGATTAGCTCCAAATGTGGTACTTACTGCTATAGATGCTGATGTAATTAAGACTTACGTAGAACTAAGACTAGGTATTGGTATCGTGGCAAAAATGGCGTTTGATCCCAAGCGGGATAAACACTTAAGGTCCATGGACGCAAGCCATCTGTTCGAACCAAGCACTACACGAATTGGCATCAGTCGAAACAGTTATCTACGCAGTTACGTACTCGACTTCATTGGAATGTTCGCCCCCCATCTCGACTACGCCACTGTTAAGACAGCTATGGATAAACATTCGTAGTAACGACAACGAAAATCTCAAATGGACCAGGCTACTTTCGGCCTCCTTGCTAATCATTTCTGTGTACAACACAGTGCGATTTGGGACTGTATTAATTGCAGGGGCGTTTTTCATCTACTCTTGAGAACTGTGATTAAACTCTTACCTGACCTGGTTATCAGCTAATTTGCCGGTGGTAAGGTGATGGATCGCCCTGCTTCAGCACTTAAAGAAATATTGGAGAACAGCGTGGATGCAGGTGCTGGTGAAATCAATATACAGCTTGCCCAAGGTGGAATCAAATTGATCGGAGTAGCTGATAATGGCGCCGGCATTTCCAAAAATGATCTGCCTCTTGCTCTTACTCCCCATGCTACCAGTAAGATCAACACGCTAGAAGATTTGTAAAAAGTAGCTAGCTTGGGCTTCCGCGGAGAAGCGCTTGCAAGTATCGCAGCAGTTTCTCAATTAATATTGGCAAGTCGCAAATTAGGAGAAAAACACGCTTGGCAAATGCAGGTTAAAGGAAGCCATCTCTCGCAAACGGAACCCACAGCACTTGCCGCTGGCTTCACGGTCGAAGTACATGACCTCTACTTCGACACTCCTGCTCGGCGCAAATTTCTAAAAACTGAAGTCACAGAGTTTGCTCATTGTGAGGAAACATTCAGACGCATTGCGTTAGCGCGTGCTGACATCAGCTTTACGCTGCAACATAATGAAAAAGCACGCTTTCATTTGCAATCAACAGATGCAACGCAGCGCATTACGAAAATATTAGGAAAAGAATTTGGGCAGACCTCAGTGTACCTCGACGAACGAGCGGCAGATTTTCACCTATAATGGCGCTACAACGTTACCTGCTTATCCGAAGTCTTCTCGTGACGCCCAGTATTTCTTTGTCAGCGATCGTTTTGTGCGCGGCAAACTGATCACTCAAGCACTCCGCGAAGCCTATCGTGATGTGCTGCATCTGGACCGATATCCAACTTATGTGCTATTTCTTGAAATGAATCCAGATGGGTTGGACGTTAATGTGCACCCAGCCAAAACTGAGGTACGATTTCGCGATTCACCCACACTCCATTAGTTCATTTTTCACACAATCAACAAGTCCTAAGCATCACCACGTCAGGAATTAGCGGAAAATAATTCCGGGGAAAATATGAAAGGAGCGATTATATCTTCCCCTCCCTATTTAAGGCAAAACACCATACCGCTTAGAAGGAAGACTCAATCTCCATTTTTTTATCAAAATTTGTTTGGCACAGGAATTAAATCACAGAATACATCTACTGCAGCTACGATCATTGAACAAGCACAAGTAGAAATTCCACCGTTGGGATTTTCCTTAGGACAACTAATGGGCATATAAATGTCTAGCACAGAATAAACAAGGCTTGATCATTGTCGATATGCACGCAACACATGAGCGCGTGGTATATGAAAGGTCAAGTTAGCACTTGATAATCACACGCTCTCTATGCAACCCTTGCTTATTCCCGTAACGTTCTAGGGAGATTGGCTAGATGTCGCCACAGCAGAAGAAAACAAGGATATTTTAGCGAATTGGGATTTGCAATCGCTATTCTCTCGCCCACCACACTGGCTGCGCGCGTGGTTCCAATTATACTCAAGGATGCAGATGCAGATGCAGCAAAACTAGCACGTGACGTCCTAAGTAAGCTACGTGAATTTGATGCTAGCCAGATACTGACCAGCAGACGTAACGAGCTCCTCTCAAGCATGGCCTGTAATACAGTTCGAATCGTATGTTGAGCGTACCAGAAATGAACACACTACTACGCGAGATGGAAGCAACCGAACGCTCTGATCAATGTAATCACGGCAGGCCAACGTTATTTGAGATCAGTCTTGCCAACCTTGACAAAATGTTCATGCGCGGAAAGTAGCCTAATTTTTATTACTGAGATTTAAGTTAACCTAAAAACGACGAGTTATTAGGTTAGGTTGATTAAATTGTGGAATGTGCAAGAACGACCAATACAACGGTTGTCAAACGAAATTGTGCATTGGCAAAACTTCGGTTGCCCCCTTAACCAACCTTAGAACCACTTTGGCGTGATTGTGCGTGCTCACCCCATATAGCACATGCCGCAATACACCTTGCTTGTCAATAATAAAAGTGGAGCGCAAAACACAGATCTTTGTTTTACCGTTTACTTTCTTCTCCTGTAAAACGTCATATTTCTTGCATGCTACGCTTTCACTATCAGATAATAAACGTATAGTAATGCCATGTTTATCACGAAACGAACCATGACTCAAACAATCATCACGACTGACACCTAAAACTACTGTGTCAAACTCAGTAAACTTATCTTCTAAATCACTAAACTCCAAAGCTTGAGTCGTGCATCCAAGCGTATCGTTCTTTAAATAAAAATAAAGAACAAGATTCTTCCTGCCCCTAAAACTGGACAAACTAACCATCGCCATGTCGGCATCAGGCAAATCTAAATCTGGCGCAGTTTGTCCAACTTGTAACATTCCATCCTCTAAACAAATCTGTTAACGTCAATAAAAATAATTGCCATTGATACCGATTAATAATTTTAGGCGAATTCTAACTCATTTTTAAAAAGAATCTACTGCTTTTTTTACATAGTGTTCTGTGCTTATCAGCTACTTATGTAAACTGATAACGTAGAATATTTTTCCCCTCAAAATCTCTTCCACAAATTCTGGCACAAAAATTACCCATGGTGCGTAGGTCCCAACTCAATTCTAAGGTGTTATTACTCGCCATAGTTTTATTAATTTTGCTTATTGGAACGATGTAGAAGTACGTACCCTATCAAGGGTGCCAATGAAACAATTGACCGGGAAGACGCAAGATGACAATTACTTTCAGCTTATACTCAGAGCCTTGCTGCTCAACCTTGGTTTTTTCTTCTGCCCTCGGTTAGATAATACGATAGTCAATGACTGCCCCAAGGATTTCAACTTCGAACCCCACTTTGGCTCCTAATATGATGTTTGTTGTCCAAAGCCTAGAAAATCTGCATGGGGCTTTGTACGCGTATCCTCAATAAAATAACAATATTTATAATAATTTACATTGATTTCTGGTATCTTTCATAATTCCCATATTGACTTGCAATCTGATCCAAAACTTAGCACCTATCTTAGTACCTATAAATAGTTTTGCATGCTACACTCGACAAATACCATACAAATATCATACTTGACTAGACAATATTTCTGAATTCTGATATATATTAATACATTGGACTTTCCAGAATTAGACTTATTTTAATTTGAATGGCCGAAGTACTTTTGTTATATAATTTTGTTAGAAACCTATAAATTGTTGCTTGTCATAAACCACATAGGGAAATTAAAAAATGAAATATTTGCTCCTCGCCGCTACTGTAATAACACTATCGTTGACTGCCTGTGGAGATGAAGGCAGCAAAATCGGGACCGGGAAGCCCGGACAATATCCGCCTAGTCTTTGGGATAAACGTGACAGTGCACCCCCTGGACCAGAGGAAGATGTTGGGCCTGCAGAACGGCACGAAGCCCCTGCCGAGTGACGCCTGGCGGGATACTCTCCCTTAATGCGTCGGGTTTTCTGGCAGAGAGGGGTAACTCTCTCAAGTTAGAAAATAACCCACTTCAGCCTTCCTTATTTAAGAAATAATAGGGGAATGCTACTCAATGAGACCGTCCTTTGGGACGGTTTTTTTCCAAAAGAGTTATGTGCTTATGAATCAATGGACCAAACCAACCAATCCATAATATTTGAGTAGTCACGATGCTACTGCTATTTTACAAACAATTAAGGATTCTTTTAGAGTTTACATATTGAAATACTCATTCATCGATTTTACCTTATTGGTATTCTCTCTAACCGCATGTGAAGGTAAAAAAGCTGATGGTTATCCTAGGATAAACTTCCACCCTCTGCGGATACCCTCTGGGATTCTGAACCAAATTTTGATGACCTTAACAATCCCAAACAAGATGAGCCAAATAAATGGTAGATTATAAAGTTAGGACACAAGTTCGTATTCTGCGCGAAAAATGATACAGATAAAAAAACAACTGATTAATTACACATTTTTTGAGGTTTGAATCAAACAGGCGTTTTTATTGTATAATGCTACGCAGCACATATCATTTATATTAATCTTAAGGAAACTAAACGATGAAATTTTCACTACTCGCTGCTGCCTTGATGGCACTAACACTAGCTGCCTGTGATAGGCCTAAGCAAGCCGATCCTGCGAGCATAGAAAACTATGGACAAATAACTGAAGACGGCACTACTATGGCAGAATCGCGTGAGGCTGAAGGACCTGTTTCAGAAGTTGCAGACCCGGAAAAGTTTAAACTTAAGGATGCAATGCAGGCTGAAGAAGCTGCAGAAGTTGCAGCTGCAGAAGCTGCTGAAGGTGGCGATGAATATAGCGGTAAAGCGGTTCTTCCTAGTCATAATCTCGATGGCAATGGAAACCCCATCACAGATGGCAAAGACCCCACTAAACTAATGCATTAAAAGTTAGATAGGTCAGCACTGCGCAACCCTTGCGAAAGTAAAAACCATCGTTTAAGATGGTTTTTACTTTTCTTCTTTACAGCTTTATGAATTAAATACACTTTTTGTTTCAACCAGAGAGTTTAAGGCTTGAGCCGCCAAGTGGTTTAATGTAAACTGCCTCACCTTATAACTTATTTAAACTAATCTTAAGGAAACTAAACGATGAAATTTTCACTACTCGCTGCTGCCTTGATGGCACTAACACTAGCTGCCTGTGATAGGCCTAAGCAAGCCGATCCTGCGAGCATAGAAAACTATGGACAAATAACTGAAGAAGGCACTACTATAGCTGAGGAACGTGAGGCTGCAGGACCTGTTTCAGAAGTTGCAGACCCGGAAAAGTTTAAACTTAAGGATGCAATGCAGGCTGAAGAAGCTGCAGAAGTTGCAGCTGCAGAAGCTGCTGAAGGTGGCGATGAATAATAGCAGTAAAGTGGTTCTTCCTAGTCATAATCTCGATGGCATTGGAAACCCTATCACTGATGGCAAAGACCCCACTAAGATGGCAATGGATACCCCATCACAGATGGCAAAGACACCACTAAACTAATGCTTTAAAAGAATAAATAGATCAGCACAGCGCAACCCCAAGACGAAAGTAAAAACCATCATAAATGATGGTTTTTACTTCTCAGAATCTCGAATCCCTAGAACAACCGATTAAATCAGCTGACGCCAATCAAAACCCGTACTCTGGTCTGCTACGCCGATCCAATCTAAATCACAGTTGATTGTGCTACTTAGCGCTGATTGCGCCAATATTGGTGTGTTATTTATTTTACTCAAGTGAGCTGCTATGAGATGCTGTAGCAAGCTGCAATCTAAATTTGCCAAAAGTTTTGCCGAGATGGTATTTTCAAGATGCCCCAAACGACCTCCTATACGCTGCTTCAAACTTTGAGGATAATTACTACTCGCGAGCAGTTGCGCATCGTGATTACATTCCAGCACTAGCGCATGGCACCGACTTAAGACCGTTTCAATATGGGTTGTGGAACACCCAGTATCAGTCAACACGCCCAATCGGAATGCACCATCACTAAATATAAACTGTGTGGGCTCATGTGCATCATGGGGAACAGGATAAGGTTCTATCTCGATGTCACCAATAGAAAAACGTTGATGACTGTCTATAATGTTGATTCTAGGTAACATTGAGAATGTTCTCTTTGCGCCGCGCATGGTACCGTAAGTAAGCCACACTGGAACATTAAATCTTCGTGCAAGCTGCTCTACTCCGCTGATGTGATCTCCGTGCTCATGTGTAATAACAATACCATCTAGCATATCAGGATGAAGGCCAAGTCGGGAAAGGCGAGCAATGACTTCTTTCAAAGTAAAGCCGCAATCTAGCAGTAATCGAGTTCTAGCCACTTCGATTACCAAACTGTTTCCCTGTGAACCACTACCTAAGCAGGCAAATCGCATGTACGTTGAAAAAAGGAAAAATTTTGGGAAGACTCCTACGGGTATGAAGATAAACTTCGCCGAAATACACCCATAGAAACAAAGATACCACTCTAGTTAATAATAGTTAACTTATTACTTCATCTCTCACACTTTTTTATAAATCACTTGAGCTGTTCATAGAGCAAATTCAATATTCGACCTGCGACATCGGATTTCTCTGGCTCACCATTTTGATTAAATACCGTTACTTCGCTTCCTGTTTCTACACCACTAACTTGAATACGATATTTATCTGGCTTCTTCTCATCGTTGTCGCCACCACGCCAGAAAGCCCAGAAACTATCTTCGTCCTCTTCTAAAATGCTGTCTGGATCAACATAACGCACGAAGTAGATTCCTTTTGAACGATCACGATCTTCAACGGTAAAACCAATACGATCGAGCGCCAACCCAACGCGACGCCATGAACGATCAAATGCTTCATCCACTGTTAGAACGTTCCCATTTTTACGATTAAGATGCGCACGCTCTTTAGTGCTGCTGCTAGCCAATACCGATTTAGTCCGTTCTCTATCTACCCCAAAATATATCATCAAACGCGCAAGTATCTCAACTTCTAAGTCCGGATCAGAAGGTCGATCTTCCATTGCACGGTGGCTAATGTAAATTTCGGTAGTGCCAGCATCTTCCCCCCGTTCTAGACGAGTACGAAATTTGTCGAACTCAATTGCAGAGAATAATCTAAGGATCTCATACTCTGGAATGCCAGCACGATTTTCTGCCCAACCGGTTTCCATCACCCCGGCTTCAGGTACTTCTATCTTGATACTAAAGCCCATTTCTTTCCAAAAGTCTTTAACTATCGGCCATACCGTTTCCGGTTCGATCTTCACCACTAGCCAACGCTGAGTACCAGAACGCTCAATTCTTACCATGGAATCGTCGGAGGTCACAGGTAAAAGTGGGGTGGAACCTTCCGCTTTATCTCCAATAGTGCGTTCTTTGCTATAAGCAGAATAAGTTTTACTTTCAGTGGGCTTGATATCGGGCACAATATAGCGATTTTCTGTAACAGGTTCGGTTAAATCCGGTGGTACTTCCAGCGGAAGAGTTTTTTCAGATACTGATTCGTATTCCATCTCCTTTTTCTGAGGTTCTAGACTACAGCTTAATACCACTAGCGTCATACATAGGAGGGCAATTTTCCACCATCTAATTTTTATTAGCAAAATTTCCTGAATCATAATTGCATATCAAAAATTTATAGCACCACCCCTGCTTGATGCATTGCATCTATGACAACCTTATGATATTGAACTGATAGTTGTGTCAATGGTAAGCGCAAACCAGCATCCATCAACCCCATTTGCGCTACCGCCCATTTTACTGGGATTGGATTGGCTTCAACGAACAGATCCCAGTGCAACCTTGATAATTTATTATTGACAGCACGAGCGGTGATTAGATCCCCAGCAAACGCCGCAACACACATTTCGTGCATCAATTTTGGCGCAACATTTGCTGTGACTGAAATCGCACCGTGCCCACCTTGCAATAATAATGCTAGACTGCTCGCATCATCGCCACTATAAACTGCAAAGTCTTGTGGGGCGCGACACAGTAAGTCAAAACCACGTCCCATATCACCGGTGGCATCTTTAATGCCGATAACATTGGGAATCTGCGAAAGCCGTAGTACCGTTTCATTGGTAATATCTGCCACAGTTCTACTCGGAACATTATACAAAATTTGTGGAATATCTACTGCCTCTGCCACAGTTCTAAAATGCTGATATAAGCCTTCCTGAGAAGGTTTATTGTAATAGGGAACCACTGACAGACTTGCATCCGCACCCGCATCCTTCGCATAAATGGAAAGATCGACAGCCTCCGTTGTAGAATTCGCACCTGTACCAGCAATTACTGGTATGCGTCCCGCAGCATGCTTCACTGCAGTACTGATCAATAGGTGATGCTCCTTAAAATCTACCGTAGGAGACTCACCGGTTGTGCCTACTACTACAATACCGTCAGTTCCCTGCTCTACATGAAAATCAATCAGGGTACGAAAGCTCTCCAGATCTAACCTACCATCTTCATGCATGGGTGTGACGATAGCTACCAAACTACCTTTAAACATGGCAATCCATCCAGTAAAAATAAACATTTTACCTGAATCTTGCACATCCTATTGATATTCACTTTATCAAGTCGAAACCCATTTCTCAGCAAACACTACGATTATTCTATAGTTCAAGTAATGCCCGGCAGTACTTGCAAATCACGCCTTCGTAAATACCATCGTACCGTTTCTGCGATCCACCTTTATCGTATCCTTGGCCGCAAAACGGCCTTCGAGGATTTGCTTTGCAAGCGGATTCTCGATCTGTGCCTGGATTGCACGCTTTAGTGGGCGTGCCCCGAAAATAGGATCAAAACCAGCTTCAGCAAGCTCTGCTAAAACAGCTTCCGAGACTTGCATCTTCATTTCCATTTCTGCCAGTCGCGCTTCTAGATATTGCAACTGTATCCGTGCTATCGTATGGATATGCTTCTTATTAAGCGCGTGGAATACCACCACTTCATCAATGCGATTGATAAACTCTGGTCGGAAATAGGTTTTTACCTCCCCCATCACTGCTAGCTTAATTACCTGATAATCATCACCCGCCATTTGCTGAATCATCTGCGAAGCAAGGTTGGAGGTCATGACGATAACGGTGTTCTTGAAATTCACGGTACGCCCCTGACCATCTGTCATACGTCCATCATCAAGAACCTGCAGCAGTACGTTGAAAACATCTGAGTGGGCCTTTTCTATTTCGTCTAACAGAATCACAGAGTAAGGCTTTCTGCGCACTGCTTCAGTAAGATGGCCGCCTTCTTCATAACCTACATAACCAGGAGGTGCGCCGATTAGCCGAGCTACGGAGTGTTTCTCCATGAACTCTGACATATCTATACGAATAAGATGATCTTCCGAATCGAATAAAAAACCTGCTAGAGCCTTACACAATTCGGTTTTACCTATACCAGTCGGCCCCAGGAAAAGGAAAGAACCATAGGGTCGATTGGGATCAGAAAGGCCCGCCCGCGAGCGACGAATAGCATCGGATACAAGGCGAACTGCCTCATCTTGCCCCACCACACGCTCGTGCAATTTCTGCTCCATATGCAAGAGTTTCTCTCGCTCACCCTGCATCATTTTGGAAATGGGAATGCCAGTAGCGCGGGAAACTACCTCGGCAATTTCCTCTGAACCCACCTGAGTACGTAACAGCCTAGGCTTACTTGCCCGCTCGCCTTGCTCTGCCATTTTAGTTTGCTGGAGTTGGTCACTAAGTTGTGATTGCAACTGCGCTTCCAATTGTGG
Source organism: Betaproteobacteria bacterium (assembly GCA_004356775.1). GTDB lineage: Bacteria > Pseudomonadota > Gammaproteobacteria > Burkholderiales > Nitrosomonadaceae > BJGV01. The sequence goes on from SMXG01000063.1 coordinate 25,342, forward strand.
AATACGTCCATATTGCAATTCTGAAACTTTTTGCCAATCACCCTTTCGCGTAGCTGCTTCTATATCCAACTTAGCTCTTTCCATTTCTTCCTTAACCTGTTGGGAACCTTGTACTTGCAATTTTTCAGCCTTCCATATCTCTTCAAGATCAGCATATTCACGCTCTTGTTTGTTTATCTCATTCTCAAGTAAAACCTGGCGTTTTTTTGAGGCCTCGTCTTTTTCTTTTTTTATTGCCTCTCGCTCAATCTTGAGCTGGATAAGGCGGCGGTCAAGCTTATCCAGTGCTTCTGGTTTTGAATCAATTTCCATACGTATACGCGCGGCCGCTTCATCGATGAGGTCAATGGCCTTATCTGGTAAATAGCGATCGGTAATGTAACGGTGAGACAATTCCGCAGCAGCAACAATAGCTGGATCAGTAATGTCAACACCATGGTGCACCTCATATTTCTCCTGTAGACCTCGAAGAATAGCGATGGTAGCCTCCACTGTGGGTTCATCTACAAGCACCATCTGAAAACGTCGCGCCAGTGCAGCGTCTTTCTCAACATACTTTCGATATTCATCTAGCGTAGTAGCCCCCACACAATGCAATTCACCACGGGCGAGAGCAGGCTTTAACATGTTGCCTGCGTCAATAGCTCCTTCCGCTTTCCCAGCACCTACCATAGTGTGAAGTTCGTCTATGAATAGGATGGTGTTACCCTCATCTTGCGCAAGTTCTTTTAAAACAGATTTCAGGCGTTCCTCGAATTCTCCACGATACTTTGCTCCAGCTAATAACGCAGCCATGTCGAGAGACAATACTCGCTTGTTTTTAAGCGTCTCTGGCACCTCATCATGAATAATACGCTGAGCTAATCCTTCCACAATAGCAGTCTTGCCAACACCTGGCTCACCGATCAGAACTGGATTGTTCTTAGTGCGCCGTTGCAATACCTGAATAATTCGTCGGATTTCATCGTCACGTCCGATCACTGGATCGAGCTTCCCCATGCTTGCACGATCTGTGAGATCAAGCGTATATTTTTTAAGAGCTTCACGACCACTCTCAGCCTCGGCGTTATTTATGCTCTCTCCGCCACGCACATCTTTGATGGCTTGCTCTAGGGAAGCACGACTCGCTCCATGTTGTTTCAATAACATGGCAGATTCGCTGTTATCATGAAGCACAGCCAGCAGAAACATTTCCGATGCAATAAATTGATCGCCCCGTTTTTGAGCTTCCTTGTCAGTCAGGTTGAGCAATTTACCAAGATCGCGCGACACGCTGATTTCCCCACTAGTGTCATCTACTTTAGGTAAGCGTTTTATACTTTTCTTCAATGCGTCACGAAGAGGTACAACATTAGCACCAGACCTTAGTAACAATGGAGCTGTGCCACCATCTTCCTGCTGCAACAACACAAGCAGCAAATGCTGCGATTCAATGTACGGGTTATCGTGGTTTACTGCTATGCCCTGTGCATCAGCTAATGCCTGCTGAAATTTAGTGGTTAATTTGTCAAACCGCATAGGATCCTTCAGTTAACTTTGTGTGGGTTCTATATAAGTTCTATATATGTGGAGATGGAATGAAATTTCAAGGGAACAACATGATAATCTGCGCATGCTGTCGATACTTTATTCGGTTAAAATAACTAATTCGTTTATACATTGAATGTAAAACTTTTACGATTCCGATGGATTTAACAGCCGAAATTAATAACAATGTTAGTCAGGCATTAGCTGAGGACGTTGGTACAGGAGACCTCACCACACTTCTGGTTCCTAGTGAAGAGTCCGTTACTGCCAACATCATTTGCCATGAAAAAGCAGTTTTATGTGGTATTCAATGGTTTGAAGCATGCTTTCAGCAGTTTTCACCGAGTACTGAAGTACGCTGGGTTGCTCATGAGGGTGAGATGATTTATGCAGGACAAGAGTTGTGTAAAATTAAAGGTAATGCGCGCGCGCTACTTACGGCCGAACGTTCTGCACTTAATTTTCTACAAACACTATCTGCCGTTGCTACACAAACTCAGTACTACGTGAATGCAGTGCTGAAAACTGGAGCGATAATAGTAGATACTCGTAAAACCCTTCCGGGATTGCGGCTTGCACAAAAATATGCGGTCAAATGTGGCGGTGGTATGAATCATCGTTTGGGTTTATATGATGGAATACTGATTAAAGAAAACCATATTATGGCTGCTGGCGGTATTGAGCAAGTTTTGCACGCAGCGAAAGAAATTGCCTCAAAAGATACATTAATTCAAATTGAGGTGGAAACACGGGATGAATTGCTAAAGGCGCTCAATGTGGGAGTAAAAATGATTCTACTAGATAATTTTGATCTTGCCGAATTGCAATACGCAGTCGCGTTAACCGCACAGTTGACAAACAAGCAAACAGTACTTGAAGCCTCGGGAGGAATCACGCTAGAGAATGTTCGTAAGATAGCGGAAACTGGCGTAGATCGAATCTCCATCGGCAGTATCACCAAGGATATAAAGGCTATAGACTTATCGATGAATTTTTTTTCTCCATATAATTGAAACTTCCTTCCATGCATAAGTAAAAAAAGGATTCTGTATCCTTTACAAAATTACGTACCTAAATATCTAGACACATTTTTTCATTTATTGTAAAAGGAGGTTAGATGCATCTTAGAATAAAAATTGTGCCTGATAAAACAGCTTCGGCTTTGTTGCCTGCCTACGATCTTGAATGACCTGGCCTACTTACATTCCGCTGTGGCCACTCTCGTTCAGCCCGACTCTCTGGTTTGCGCTTACTCTGGTAATCGCTGTATTGTTAGGCGAGGGATTAGTACGCTATCTAAAATTGCCGCGTATTGTTGGCTATTTCTGCACTGGCCTGCTACTAGGCCCCGCTGGACTGGGAATGATTCCGGAATTGCCCGCAGTGGAATGGCGATTAGTGGTTGAGCTCGCTCTTGGTATCCTTTTGTTTGAATTAGGATGTAAAGTAAATCTACGCTGGCTTAAGGCTAATCCATGGATCGCCTATACGAGCCTACTGGAAGCTGGTGCAACTTTCGCAGCCTTATTTGGATTACTTATGTGGTTTGA
>SMXG01000064.1 GCA_004356775.1 Betaproteobacteria bacterium
ATTGAATAACACAAAGAGGAGAAACCTAGTTTGTGGGGAGGTGGCTTTATCTAAAGCTCGGTGTACCCATATCAACTTTATTTAAATGTCGTAAACCTTTACACTCAGGTTACGAATCCGACTTGAAATAATATTTAAAAATTGCTTTGTTATCATAACTTCATGTTTCATAGAAATTGCTTGTTAAAACGTTAAGTTATGGCGCAGAGCTTGCTTAAACCAAATAAATGAATGAAGAATAGTTGGACTGGCTGAGGGGGCATGGAATGAAGAAAAGATGGATTGGATACGCCACGTTTTTATCCGTTTTGATGAAGTTACCCAATAAAACGGGTTTGATGGCACTAGTCATTGCAGTAATGCTATATATGGTTCCTGGGGTCGCGGGGAGCAGAACCAACGATGTACACGTCCGCGGCCAGGATATTTCTGGGGCTGTGGGAAGTTGGGGATATCCAGGGGTCGCTGGGCCTGGGGGCTATCCTGGGGTCGCAGGATACGGAGGCTATTATCCAAGGTGGCGTCACACGTGGAGCAAAGGTTATTCTGGGCACGCGGGAACCCCAGGTGTTCCTGGACGTGCGGGGACCCCAGGTGTTCCTGGACGTGCGGGAAGCCCAGGTGTTCCTGGACGTGCGGGAAGCCCAGGTGTTCCTGGAGTAGCGGGGAGTGAATGACTTTGGGTTTAGCCGCCGGTGATTTGTTGCTTCCATTGCGTGATAAGCCGGAAAAGAGCATAAGTGTTACTACAAGACGGGTTCCCTAATCAACACCCTGCCTGCCACTTAATAGCCTCCCCCATTATGACTTTGACATGGAGCACTGATGAGATACCCAGAGATAAATAACTAGCAAAAGTGACAATACACCACAATTGACAGAGCATATTAATTCATTGATTGGATTGCTTTAGTTCGTTATTGTTTATTGTGGTTAATTGCTTATAAAGGACCTTACTCCGTAGGTCAGGAAACCGATCCTATCACGATCTACCAGAAAAACTAAGACTTAGGTTTAACCTCCTAGGTCTTTGTTATTATGGGGTAACGCTGGAGTGACTTTACGCAAAGAATTTGGATAAGAAATACGCATGCAATCTCATTAAAAGAATCGTGTATTTATGGGAAGAGGGGTAGCCTAGTCTGAAACTGACCTACTTCCCTTTCAATGCAGTATCTACCTTTCTTTCCTTTACCCAATTTTGGCGAAAAATTATCCCCAGAAGACAATAATGCGAATCACTGAGGTAGTCTGTGACAGGCAATGAATGTTGCAGATAAAGCAGCTATGCTAGGATGATCACATGCAGGCATAAACAATAGAAAGTCCCAACTGCTGTATTTTAAATTTATGGAATCAATTCAACTTGAGTGCCAGAAATGACAACCTCTAGGCCAAAATTCACTCTCAAAGAAGAAGAAGTACTTTGCTATCAGTCCGATGAAGAACCGAGGTCGCAATCTACCATCCGAAAATATTATATTCGATGGCGGCAACAACAGAATCCTTCGATTCCTGAACGGTGTGACATATCTAAATGCTTGTATTATAAGCACCCACTAATGTGGAACGGCAAAGCTATAAAACCTATCTTGGATCACAAAAACGGAAACAATACCGATAACCGACCAAACAATCTTCGGCTCGTTTGTCCAAACTGTTATTCACAACTTGAAACTCGTGGGGGTTCTAATAAAAATCAAATTAGGAAATCCGTATATAGTTTTTCCATAAAGGGAAAAGATAGCAAACAGCATCCTGAGTTGCCTGGTGATTCTGGACATTATTCAATTATTGGCAATGCCGCCAAACTAATTTCTCCAAAAGAAACACGATAATACCCGCACCTCTGAATTTAGATGTTTACGCGTACAAGCAAGCCAATCTATCAGTCTATAATAGGTGCATATAGACGGTAAGGGGTAACGACTATGCAAGGACAAAAGACTGGTGGTAGACAGGTTGGCACACCAAATAAGATCACCTCAGCATTCAAGGTTGCAATTTAGCTCACTTACTACTAGATCGGTAGTCATGCAGCATTTGCAGATTGGACGAAGGATAACCCAACGGGGTTCTACCGTAGCTGCTAGGTTGATTCCAACGGAGTTCCGCCTCACAAGGCGCCAGTATCATGGTCACAATCAATCGCTTCCGATTACAAACCGAAGATACCCTGTTACCCACAACACTAGTCATCGAACATATCAAAAAGGCAGTTTCAGATGCCAATTCCAATTTCAATTGATGCTCTCAAACGCGAGTGGGTCGAAGTGTCTAGTAACAATCCTAAATCTGTAGAAAAGTTTCGGTCTTGTTTAATCACTTTATTAGCATTCGATCATGGACATGTTCCTAGTATCGCTGGCTCAGGTTTTATTATTGGAATCAATGGTGATTACGCTTTTGCAATAACCGCAAAGCATGTTTTTAAAAGTGCACTTAAAATTCAGCGGCCCCATCCAAGATATGCACCAAGTGCTTTACAAGAATTTGTTCCGTTTAGTGCTACTAGCCCCTCTATTGATGAAAGTAAGTTACGTGCTTGCTGGGTAGGTTCTGGGAACGCATACATGCTTCTCACAAGACACGTTTCTTATAACGAGAATCTTGACATCGGATGTGCAGTGTTGGAGCCTCAAGACGAGAATAAGAAAACATTCAAGCCAACTTCTGTATTATTGGATGCAAAAGAACCGTCCGTAGGAGATGTTGTTCACATGATTTCACTTAGTGGGCATGAGATTTCTAATTACTTTTCACCAACTGATATTTCAGGAGCAGGATTTCCCTTTTTGTTTAATTGCCACGTTAGTCTCAGAGTTGGCACCGTCACTGGGATTTATCCTCAGGGCTATCGTCAATATAAATGGCCTTGTTTTACTACATCTATTCCAGCTATGCCAGGGATGAGTGGTGGAATGGTTACGGTCCGTAATCGTGTTCCGGTAGGTGCTTGTGGAATTGTTTGTGCGGATAATTCGTCTGATGAGGCTCGTAAGGATAATGCCTTATGCGGTGAATCTGTTATTGCGTTAGCGTGGACCGCACTAAGTATAAATGTGCCAAAGGTAATTGATGTGAACCCACCTATGCAGACCCTTTATGAAATGATGAAATTAAATCAGTTACCTTCTGCAATAGGTATCGACAATGTTCCCTACATTGACCGTGGGAATGGAGAGGGAGCTATAAAAATTAGAAGGAGATAGAAACTTTCAAGCATGGTGAATTTCATCACGATTGGCTACTTAACCGATCATTACAGCCAGCATTATAGTTAACAGCAGTTTTTTCATGTCTTGTTCCCCATCGCACTTCACTTCCCACAGGCTAAATTCAATAAAATTTTGCTTATGGTTCCAGGAGGAACATGAGTCCACGTAACAATATTCATCATTGTCAGAACTACTTCACCACTGCCCATATTTCCAGAGTAAACAGATAGAAAACGCATAATCACCTGTTCTTTCTTACAATCGTATTCATTCAGTGATATTGAAGATAAACTCATAAGTCCAAGAGTGTTTCTCACGCTTTTGTGGTCATGCAGACTCCACATTTTTGCCTTGTCGCCCGACTTGTTGATAGATGTGGGATCAGCGTAGAAGGTAGTTCCAATATCGTCGTTAACGCCAACTTCAAACCACGCCGCTGCATGGGGAATTTCACGATAGAGTAAACAACTGCTCATTACAGCTAGTAACAGCATCAAAATAGCTTTATGCATCGTGAATCCCCTTATTTGCTAACAGACGTCGTGCCGCGAATTCTCATGATTTCTGAATGTTTTATTATTTTTCGCACAACGTTACGCCATGATATATATCATGGCCAATTGTGGAACACTAGAGCAAACTATCTTTATGTGCCAGTGCTGCGAAGCAGGTTAGAGCGTTAATTGGACTGCGTAATACATGAGTCAAGGCTTTCTTTATAGTCTTCTTGTCTAAAGCCGAGATGAGTACTTACCAGTAGAACCAGACGCTCTAATGCTTTTCCTTTATGTAAGTCAGTTTCGACTAGTGCGTAAGTTAGTTTCAACTGGAGCAATTTTGTAGGAGGGAATTTTCGGTATTGATAAAAAAACCACTTTCCCGAAGGTTAAAAATTAGGTCGGTTGCTCCCAAATCAGCATACCCAAACACCATCAATTACAGCAGAATTTTCCCGAATGGGTTCATTTTCCCAGAAGGGATTCATACTATCGGAAAGGATTTTCATACAACTTCCATTCTTTTATGCAGAGTAGCGTCGAAAAGTATTGTGGATCTCACCGGCACTATTGGTTATGCGTTTACGGATCATATCTCGGTTGTCACAGGATATCGTTTCTTAAAAGTGGATTATAAAAAAGCTGGCTTCGTATGGAATATGAAATACTAAGGACCCATTTAATAGGTGAGACGTATAAATTTTGAATCATCCGGCCAGTACACACAAATAAAAAGTACGTTACTTATCCGACATGTGATTCTGTGACGTATTCAATTATTCAGTGTTTACAGCAAAAATCGTAGCGGTCGCCATCAGGACGAAATCGCTGAACCCAACATTTCCACTCCTAATCCAGTCCTCTAGTGATAAATCAAAAAGCAATTAATCTGCGTATCGTCATTGAAGCATCTGGTCAGCATTTCTCCAGCGGGGATCGTACAGTTCTGATCTGTGGGATGTGCTTAATTGCCGCACGTTGTAGGGATGCTACTTTCGAGCCAACGCAGATATCAGCGAATGACCTCTCGACCCAAAGTGGACATTCAGAAAAGTACCTGCTTAGTGACTTGCTACTATCAGACTAAACCTTTGCACTCTCATTGCCATTGGTATAAAAACTTCCGGTGGCTATGTTTGCGTGCAGTCTAAAAGAGTCGATCCGATCCACGCTAAGACCGAACCCATAATAAATGAGCGCAGTAGCGGGCCACGTGGTATAACACTTAAACAAAAGCAGTCGAAAGGGTAGATGATTGCCAAGTTGGCGGTTAAAAGTCCAGCGGATTTGCGCAGCCAGTTGCCGGTTGCAAACATCCTCAGCGTATAGTTTGAATAGATCGCTGATTGAAAGTACATGGCAACACTCTACACCCTGTCCACCTTAATGTTTCGAGTAATGAACCTATGAAAGAAATTCTGCAATACCTGAAGAAACATGGTGAGAAACTTGATCTAGAAATCGCTGTAGCAACAGGTATCTCACTTACCAAAGTACGCCTCCATTTGTCAGAGCTTG
>SMXG01000065.1 GCA_004356775.1 Betaproteobacteria bacterium
GAGTCCTTGTGACAACTTTTAGTATATAGTTACTCGCGTACATAAAGTGATATGTATTGGATTGTAAAAAGAGCCCATCTGGTTTGTGTCTAGGTATGATCAAATTTTGTTTTGAACCTTTGCCCGTTGTATAAATACCGTGTAGGCGAATTATTTATATGTTGAACACTGCTAATCAACTCAGCAAACAGCGTGGTATTATATTTTTTTTTGGTAAAATTTGGCAAGTTTGGTGAGGGGCAATGAGCTTTGATCAATATCGAGTTCCCCAGACTTTTAATTTCTTGATTGCCAGTTAAAATCTGGTACGACCTTTATAAATACATTGAAGGGCTGGGTGTTTTACCTAGCCTTTTGTTATTTTCGGTTAGGATTAAACATGAGTATTCCAGTGTCCTACTTAAGCGTCAAGTCCTATGTTTCTCCCACCTGGCTGCCGGGAGGTAATGCGCAAACCATTTATCCCTTCCTGCTCGGCTCGTTGCCCCTGATTTCTTATCGACGTGAACGCTGGGAGTTGGACGATGGTGATTTTATTGATATTGACTGGCTGGACAACTTGATTGATGCGCCATTGGTGGTGTTGTTTCACGGTCTTGAGGGAGGATCATGTAGTCATTATGCCCGGAGCATTATGGGGGCGCTGCGGGATTTGGGCTGGCGTGGCGCAGTCGTTCACTTTCGTGGTTGTTCCGGATCTCCCAACCGGCTGCCACGTGCTTATCATGCTGGTGATTCGGAAGAAATTGACTGGATATTGCGCCGGATTAGTGAGCAAAATAAAACGCCTAGCTCCACAATACCGCTTTATGCGGTCGGCATATCTCTAGGTGGAAATGCTTTGCTAAAATGGCTCGGAGAGCAAGGTAAACAAGCTTGCCATGTGCTTGATGGAGCTGTGACAGTTTCTGTTCCGCTAGATTTAGTGGCCTCTGGGCAGGCTTTGGACTCGGGATTTAATCGGTTCTACACCCGCCATTTTCTTGGCACTCTGAAACAAAAAGCGTTTGAGAAATTTGATCGTTTCCCTGGGCTGTTTGACGTTGCTGCGATGGCAGCATGTACCACAATATATCAATTCGACAACCTCATAACTGCACCGCTGCATGGTTTTCGCGATACCGATGAATATTGGAATCTGTCTAGTAGTAAGCCGTGGCTCAAGCATGTCCAGGTTCCCACACTGGTCATCAATGCTCGCAATGATCCTTTTATGCCCGCACGCGTTTTACCCACACCGGATAATGTTTCATTCGCAGTCACGTTGGAGTTTCCTGAACAAGGAGGACATGTTGGTTTCGTGAACTCACCGTTTCCCGGCAGGCTTACTTGGTTGCCTGAAAGGATAATCGAATTTCTTAGGAATCAACAGTAGACTGCGCTCACAGTTTGCAAATAAATTTACTTGAAACTTTGAATTCTTAAAGTTTCTCTTTCTATGTGTAGTTATATTCATGGCTAGTAATTGAAGAAATCTTGCTATCAAAGTTTTCTCAATATTACCAGTCAGGGAAATTTTGACCCTGTAGCCATTACCTGGGGCAACGCTGGCGAATTTGATCAACCTCATCAAGTGATAATTCGTGAGATAAGATCATACATGTTAGCCTCAATTTATGCCAAAATTTTGTTCCTGTGAAATTCACCGTATTACGTTATTAGCTTGGAAGGAGAGATATAGGTATTTCCAGTTATTTCTCTCATACTATTTTAATGAGCCCAGGATTAGTCATGATGAGTGCGTCAGGTTGGAGAGCAATAACTGGCTCCATGTCGGTAAGTCTTTATTTTTGCATTGTGTGGCATAAATATTACTTGCAACAATGAATTTCCTCCTCATAGCGTGTGTTTCAGAAATCCCAGTACACAACTGTTCTAGTCCAAGTTCATTGTTGCGAGCCCGGCATAGGATATCCTGGCTGGCCGGCGTAAATTGTATCTGCGCCGTAAGCGTAAGTGGCGCACATTTTTTCCGGTGAGCCGACAGGGAGTAAAAGTTCGGAAGTTTTCAACATGGTGTAGAATTAAAATCAGTTTTTACTATGTAGTTTTGGTGTTGATTTGAAAATCAAATACTCTGTGCAAAATTGTAACCTCATGCCTACCGCTCCCACTTTTATTCATCTTCGTATGCACAGCGAATATTCCATCTCTGATAGTATCGTACGCATCGATAGTGCGTTAACGAAAGCAGTTACTGACAATATGCCAGCGCTTGCGCTGACTGATCTTTCTAACCTGTTCGGTATAGTGAAGTTTTATGAGAATGCACGTGGTAAGGGTGTAAAACCAATCACTGGCTGTGAGGTTTGGATTACTAATGAAAGCGTCCGAGACAACCCCTCACGACTCTTATTGTTGTGCAAATCTTATTCAGGGTACCTTTTGTTGTGCCGTTTGTTGTCACGTGCCTATCGTGAGAATCAGTATCGGGGTCGAGCCGAAATCAAGAAATCTTGGCTAAATAGAAATGAAATCGGAACAAATGGGCTAATTGCATTGTCCGGCGCACACCTTGGCGAAATTAGCATGGTGTTGATGCAGGATAATTTCGTCCAAGCCAAAGCACTGGCACAAGAGTGGTCAGATCTGTTCCCAGACCATTTTTATATAGAGGTACAGCGGGTAGGGCGTACCAATGAAGAAGCTGTTTTGCAGAATTCTCTGGTATTGGCATCAGTCTTATGTTTACCGGTAGTGGCAACGCATCCAGTACAATTTTTGACTCCCGAGGAATACAAAGCGCACGAAGCACGAGTATGTATTGCCGAAGGCTATGTGCTGGGTGACCGTAGACGTCCGAAGAATTTCACTGAGCAGCAATATTTCAAAACTCAAGCAGAAATGGGAACACTATTTGCAGACATTCCAGTGGCACTTGCCAACAGCGTGGAAATCGCCAAACGATGTAACCATACATTGGAACTGGGGGTTAATCGTCTGCCATTGTTTCCTACTTCAAATAATGAAAGTCCTGAGCAATATTTGCACAATCAGGCATTAGAAGGCTTAGAGAGCCGAATGAGAGCACTCTTTCCCGATCCGGTTAAACGTGATGCGCAAATGCCGCAATATCTTGCACGATTGGATTTCGAGGTGACTACTATCGTGAAAATGGGTTTTGCTGGGTATTTTCTGATTGTTGCGGATTTTGTCAACTGGGCCAAGCAAAATGAAGTTCCCGTGGGCCCGGGGAGAGGTTCCGGTGCGGGCTCACTAGTTGCATATTCTCTCGGCATCACCGATCTCGACCCTTTGCGTTACGATTTGCTATTTGAGCGTTTTCTCAATCCAGAGCGAGTGTCTATGCCTGATTTCGATATTGATTTCTGTCAGGATGGACGCGAGCGTGTGATCGATTATGTGAAACAGAAATATGGTGCCGAAAGTGTTTCACAAATTGTTACTTTTGGTACCATGGCAGCGAAAGCGGTGATACGTGACGTTGGGCGGGTATTGGATCTACCATACAACTTTGTTGATCAATTGGCAAAGTTGGTGCCATTTGAACTGGATATGACTCTAAAAAAAGCTCGTGAACTGGAGCCACAACTGAATCAGCGTGCGTATAAGGAGGAAGAGGTGCGCACTTTGTTGGAATTAGCTGAACGTCTCGAAGGGCTTACGCGCAATGTTGGCATGCATGCTGGTGGAGTATTGATTGCTTCAGGAAAGATCACTGATTTTTGTCCGATATATTGTGCAGATTCCAATGTCTCAGTGGTAAGCCAGTTGGACAAGGATGATGTGGAAAAAATAGGCTTGGTAAAGTTTGATTTCCTGGGGTTGCGGACTCTGACTATACTCGATTGGGCTGTCAGATATATTAACCAGCGAGATTCGGGATTGGGAAATCAAGAGATTAGTTTTACCTTAAAAGGCATTTCCCAAGGAGTTGCTAAATCCAGAATTACAAATCCCAAGTTTTTTTCTCTGCAAAATATTCCCCTGGATGATTCAGCTACTTACGCATTGTTGAGGCAGGGAAATGTCGTAGGGGTGTTCCAGTTCGAATCGCGGGGCATGAAGGATCTGTTACAAAAGACTAAACCAGATCGTTTTGAAGATATTATCGCGTTGGTAGCTTTGTATCGACCAGGCCCAATGGATCTAATTCCAGAATTCACTGAATGTAAGCTTGGTAAGCGTGTGGAATATCTTGACCCACGCTTGCAGCCCATACTAAGCCCGACCTACGGCGTAATGATTTACCAGGAGCAAGTGATGAAAATTGCCCAGGTAATAGGTGGTTATAGCCTTGGTAATGCCGATATACTGCGTCGGGCAATGGGTAAGAAAAAGGTTGAAGAAATGGAGCAGCAACGAGATGTTTTTATTACCGGCGCAATAAAAAATGGCTTAACTAAACGTAAAGCAGCAGAGCTTTTTGGCTTGATGGAAAAATTTGCAGGCTATGGCTTCAACAAATCGCACGCAGCAGCTTATGCTTTGATCGCATTCCAGACTGCCTATCTTAAGGCGCACTACCCAGCAGAATTTATGGCTGCAACCATGTCTGCCGATATGGATGATACTGACAAGATACACTCGTTTTTTGAGGACAGCATTACCAATAAGATCGTTATTCTTCCGCCCGATATCAACTTGTCTGTTTACCGTTTCGTGCCTATGGATGAAAAAACTATACGTTATGGATTAGGAGCGGTGAAGGGTACTGGGGAGTCAGCGATTACGGTTATCACCAAAGCACGTGATCAAGCTGGGTTATACACTGATTTGTTTGATTTTTGTCATCGTGTGGATAAGCGCATTGTTAACCGTCGAGTGTTGGAGTCGCTAATTCGTGCCGGTGCGTTTGATTCCATAAATAACCATCGGGCAGGGTTATTGGCATCGGTTGGTATCGCATTAGAATCTGCCGAACAAATCAGTCGTGCAGCTAATCAGGTAAGTTTATTTAGTGAGGAGGATATAACTGCAGAAAAACCACCCCTAATTAGTATGCCTCAGTGGGCAGAGAGGGAGAGATTACAGAACGAGAAAATGGCTTTAGGATTTTATTTGAGTGGACATCCATTCAATGCTTATGCTGATGAATTGAAAAATTTTGTGCATACCCAACTGGACCGGTTGAATCCACAAAAGGAACCGCAGATTCTAGCAGGCATTATCAACTCCATTCGCATTCAGGTAACCCGACGAGGCAAGATGGGAGTAATAGTTTTGGATGATGGTAGCGCACGAGTAGAGCTAATAGTTTACAGCGAATTATTTGATGCGCATCGTAATTGGCTGAAGGAAGACCAATTGCTCGTAGTGGAGGCCAAAGTGAGCAGTAAGGGGGGCAATGAAGAAAATGGTGGTGAGTTGCGTATTTATACTGATAAGCTCTTTGATCTTGCTAGCGCTCGTTCCCGCTATGCCAAAAGTATGCGGCTTCATTGCAATGGGTTATCGAATGTCGTCAAATTGAGGGATCTGCTAGCGCCCTATCGCAATACCGGCAGCTCTAATACTAATACTGGAAACAATTGTTGTTACTGTCCAGTATCGATAATTTATCGCAACCAGAATGCAGCTTGTGAAATTGAACTGGGCGATGCATGGCGGGTGATTTTGCACGACAACCTACTTCAATCTCTATCAGCA
>SMXG01000066.1 GCA_004356775.1 Betaproteobacteria bacterium
ATGAAACAAATAAAGTTAAAGAAGACGCAACAAGGCCTTAGCCTACTCATGACAATGGTTGTGCTTGCAATTATCGGTATTTTGGCAGAAGTGGCACTTTCGGCTTATCAAGATCACGTTGTCCAAGCGCAAGCTACTGAAACTGTTACGAGCAAAAAACATTGAGATTCTTTTATTCCAACCTATTAAAACCGTAAATACAAGGTAGGCTACACCCTTACCCAGACTAAAATAATCACATACAGGGCTTCTGCGAACGTTAGAGATTAGTTGTTTTCGGCAAACCTAATGTAGGCGGAAGAAGCGCTTTGCCCTGAATTCAGCTAGTAGTGGATTGTTCGCTTTTGGTACAAAGCAGAGATTGGCTAATGGTGGATGTCAACTCAAAGTCATTCGGAACGTTTGATTTACTGAAAGCTAATGGAGGGCTGTATGAAAACGCTCAAATTACTGTGCCTTATTATCGTCCTACTCGGATCAATGCCTGCTAGCTCAGCATGGGCACGTGGAGGTCACTTTGGAGGACACCACTTTGGAGGACACCACTTTGGTGGCTTTGGACTAGGCTTGGGCTTAGGCTATGGTCTGGGTTATGGTGGATATTGGCCTTATTATGGTGGTTATGGCTTAGGTTACCGTGGTTTCGGGGGTTATGGCCTTGGATATGGTGGTTATGGTGGTGGTTATCCTCCGGTAGTGTATATTCAACAACAAGGTGCCAAACAGTCAGCTACAGAATCACAGGCCAACTATTGGCACTATTGTAGCAACCCGAAAGGTTATTATCCACATGTCAAAAAGTGTCCAGATGGCTGGATGCAAGTTGTCCCTCAGCTATCACCTGCACAATAAAGAAAAGCAAAAACGTTAAAAGGAGAACCATTGAGAGAGTTAATATTTTGATATTCCAAAGTCTTGAAGTGTCATAGCTTGTGACACTTTTTCTGGCCTATGTTTTGGCAAAGATAGATTTGCCAACATCTTTCCCGCCCACAACAGTATAATTACTGATTGTGACTTTATGTATACCGATATACTTAAATGTATACAATTTCTTGCGGACTGTTAAGCCGCATGTCGCAGCTTCGAACCCTACTCGGGGTGCCAACAAATCAATTAGTTAGCTTTTCCCTTCGGCCTCCTCCTTATAATTGCTACCGAATTGCTACTTTACGGTGGATTCTGCCTAAGCGACAGCCTACTGGAAGTGTTACAAAGCACGTGAAAATTGGCTTGGAAGGAATTTTTCTAGATTATTCTTAACTTGGTGCTTATGATGGGTATTGTTGATGCCCCTTGCGGAAAAGTATCTCTTTAAAAGAGAGGGTTTCCATAAGACTTTCCTCCGATTCAAAGAGCGAGTAAGCGTTAATGTTGCGTTGTTCTAGCTTATTTAGAATTTTGTCTCTTTCTGAAATTGGAATATAGAACTTTAACAACTTGTCTTGATCTTCTTTGTTTTCTGCGAAAACATCCTCGTGGCGCGCGTAAGAATGTTTGTTATTGCAATATTTTGTACAAATAGTGTACTGGCTCTTCTGCCGAGAGTGTCGGGGATGGCTAAGCACGTTGGGACCAAGAACGTTAATCTCGGTAGTAATATTTGATTTATTACTTGATCTCGATTTAAGTTTCTTAGGATGTTAGCAGTAGACGTAGATCGAAGCGTTCATTGCTTTCGAGCTATTGTCTCGAAATGCGAAGTATGCGGTTATGTAAAGTAATTTTGTCCAATCTAGCAAGGGAGAAGGGAACCCGTGATGGCGAAGATAAACAGAGTACGCAGAACCAGGTAGTGGTCCGGTAGGCACAAGACGTTCTTTACCTAGGTAGTCAATGAAAGACGGTATTACGTTCCATGTTAGCCCGGTTAATGCTTCAACCTGTGGCTTTGTTGCTCGTAAGATTCTGTCATATCCCTCCAGCAGAAACAATTCGCCCGTGAATCGCTCAAGCGTGGTTTCAAGATTCCAATTACTATTGGATTGTCCGCGAAATAAATATTCTAAAATAAAGTGACCTGTATCCCTTATTTGATTTGATCTTCTTTCATTAAGTTGAGAGATGTAATCTTCGAATTCCTCCCATGTATTTAGATACTCTTTTTTCAAATGGATAGTCTTATAAATACAACTTAAATTATATTACATTATGCTCTAACTTTTGCATAACAACTACAATGGTATCTATCGAAAAATTACTCATCGTCAAAGAAGTGATGCCGATTTCAAAAATATCAAGGACAACTTTATTTAGCGAAATAAGTAATGGTGAAATCGCTGTTTATAAAATTCGAGGCAATCTAAGTATTGTGGAAAAAGGTATAAATGGCTATATCAAAAAGAAACGAGCCTATAAAACAAAGGCTGAAATATGTCCGTTAGAAAAAGGGCAATATGCGATATGGTCAAAAACATAATGACGAAAAGGAATCACGCAAAACTTTAGACCGACTGCTACGAAAGAAGCGATAAGTAATTTTAGGGGTCTTGTTTCCGTGGCCTATCAATTGGTTTCTGGCGGCACTTCTCAATACAGTCTATTACATCGGATTCGAGCCACAACAGCCAAATACTACCAGGAATAACTAAGTGCGATGGCGGGCAGTGAGGCCGCTTCGCAAAGTCAGCATAGACCGTATCCTTAGTCCTATTAAGCAGATTGCAATCTGTTGAACCCCAAGTGTTTTCATCTTCATAGGATCTTGTTTGATGGCTTCTTGATCATGGTGAAGCCTTGTCTTAAACTTTGCAAACTAGCTACAAGTCTTTGAAAATTTCAAGTACGTGATGGGTTTTCTTCAATAGCTGTTAGCTCGGATTCATAAAATGTTGTCTTCCAAACTCTACTTTGATACATAACCCCAACTTCATATATATTCTCGCCAACAGATGGCTTATTACAATTTTCAATAACACCTCGCATCTTGATTGGGATAACAAAAACAATTTGCGATATCTCAAACTTGTAGTTATTCATCCAACTCCTGCTTCTTACGTTCGTACTACGCTTCCAAAGCTAATAATTCCCTCTGTATTTTATACTCTCATACAGCTGGCACTGATTGTGGGTGTTGATGAGTTGCGACAATTAAAAACTAGAAACGATTAATTTTCTTAAGAAGGAATCAGCTATAAGTGGCCTTACAGATATGCAAGCTATTGTATTCTCATACTATATTTTTTTATTTGTTACCTGACGGAATTTTTCCCCCAGTTTTATTTGGTGGAGTAGTATTTTTTTTATAAACTTCTACCCGGAAAAAAACTTCATCTTGCTTAATCATACCTAATTCACTACGGGCACGTTCTTCGATGGCATCGAAGCCTTGCTTGAGATCCTGCACCTCTGCATCTATCTTGGCATTACGGATGCGGAGTTTCTGATTTTTTTCATTTTGCGTAATAACTTGCTGATTAATTTTCCACACCTTGTGCCAGCTACCTTTGCCCAACCATAACGGGTATTGCAATAGGGCAATCAGGGCAAATAGTATGAGGCCTAACACTTTCATTATTTTAACTGGTAGTAGGCTTTCCGTCCGGGATAGTTTGCAGCGTCGCCGAGGTCTTCCTCGATACGAAGCAACTGGTTGTATTTAGCTAGACGATCAGAGCGAGAAAGTGATCCAGCTTTGATTTGCAATGCATTAGTGGCTACGGCAATGTCGGCAATGGTGGTATCTTCAGTTTCCCCGGAACGATGTGAAATTACAGAGGTATAGCCTGCACGCTTTGCAATTTCAATGGCAGAAAAAGTTTCAGTGAGAGTGCCAATCTGGTTAATTTTAATGAGTATGGAATTGGCAACATCTTGTGCGATGCCTTCTTTAAGAATATTTGAATTTGTCACAAATATATCATCACCTACTAGCTGCACCGATTTTCCAAGTTTGTTGGTAAGTAATTTCCAGCCGTTCCAGTCATGTTCACTCAAACCGTCCTCTACGCTAATGATGGGATACTTGTCTACCAAAGCGACTATATAGTCTGTGAACTGTTCTGAACTCAAGCTTAAACCATCAGAAGCTAGATGATATTTTCCCTCTCTAAATAATTCCGAGCTAGCAAAGTCTAGTGCAATGGCAACGTCTGCTCCTGGTAAGTATCCGGCTTGCTCGATAGCCTGCACAATTAGTTGTAGCGCTGCCTCATTATTTTCTAGATTAGGAGCATATCCACCTTCGTCACCCACTGTGGTAGCCATATTTTTTTCATGAAGCATTTTTTTCAGCGTATGAAATATCTCAGCCCCATAGCGCAAGGCCTCGCGAAAACTTTTTGCACCGAGTGGAACAATCATAAACTCTTGTAAATCAAGATTATTGTTGGCATGTACCCCGCCGTTGATGACATTTATCATTGGCACCGGCATAGACATTGGTCCTGAGCCTCCTAAATAGCGATATAAAGGCAAACCAGATTCTTCCGCTGCTGCTTTTGCCACAGCTAGCGAAACCGCCAGAATTGCGTTAGCGCCAAGTCTTGATTTATTGCCACTACCGTCGAGATCAATCAGGGTTTGATCGATAAAATGCTGTTCCATTGCATCTATACCCATGATGGCCTCAGAAATTTCGCTATTTACGTTCTCTACTGCTTTAAGAACGCCTTTGCCAAAATAACGCTGAGCATCATTATCACGTAACTCAACAGCTTCTTTAGTGCCAACAGATGCGCCAGCAGGCACCGCTGCTTGTCCATGTATTCCAGATTCAAGTAATACTTCAGCTTCTACGGTAGGATTCCCGCGTGAATCTAAAATCTCTCTAGCAAAAGTTTCAACAATTGCACTCATGCTATTTTCCTTGTTACTAAGTAATCGGGCGATCTTGACTAGCTGCAAGATGGCAGAATCTCATCATATGGTAGGCACTAAATTAATATTTTTTAATTTGTTAAAACTTGCCGTATCCAATGTAGCACGCTTACCCATCGTATTAATGGCCGCTTCGATAAACGCCTTAAACAGCGGATGCCCTGTCCTAGGTGTGGAAGTAAACTCAGGATGAAACTGGCATGCAACGAACCACGGATGTTCAGCTTCCGATAGCTCAATCATTTCGCATAGTGAGTCCACTGCCGACAGTCCACTCGCATAAAGTCCTATCTTTTCTAGCTGGGTAATGTATTCGTTGTTGACTTCATAACGATGACGATGGCGCTCAGTAATTTCGTTTGTACCATAAATTTTCTGAACCAGTGAATTTTCCTTCAGCAAACACTTTTGTCCACCCAAACGCATGCTACCACCGAGATCCGATTGTGCGTTATGGGTTTTTATCTGACCATCTCGGGTACACCATTCACTTATTAGCCCAATGACAGGATAAGGTGTTTCAGGATTAAACTCGGTACTATGTGCATCTTTCATAGCAGCTTTATTGCGGGCAAACTCAATAACCGCCAGCTGCATACCAAGACAGATGCCAAGGTAGGGAATACGGTTTTCGCGTGCATAGCGAATGGCCATGATCTTACCTTCTATACCTCGTTTACCAAATCCGCCGGGGACCAAAACAGCATCTGCGTCCGTAAGGCAATTGGTCCCTTGTTTTTCAATGTATTCTGAATCCACGTAACGGATATTGATTTTGCTGTGAGTCTGAATTCCTGCATGAATCAGCGCCTCCGACAGAGACTTGTAAGATTCAGTTAAGTCTACATACTTTCCTACAAGTGCAATTTCCACTGTGTGCTGGGGATGTTCCAGTGCACTTACTAGTTTCTTCCACATACTTAAATCTGCCGGTTTAGCAAGAATATTCAGCTTATGACACACTATCTCATCCAACATTTGTTCATGCAGCAATACGGGAATTTTGTAAATACTGTCTACATCGATTGCAGAAATTACTGCTTCTTCTCGCACATTGGTGAACAACGCAATTTTTCGGCGTTCGTCTGTTGGTAATTCGCGGTCAGCACGACATAATAATACGTCAGGCTGGATGCCAATTTTGCGCATTTCTTTCACTGAATGCTGGGTTGGTTTAGTTTTTAATTCCCCCGCATAGGCAATATAGGGCAATAACGTAAGGTGAATGAAGCAAGTATCTTCGGGAGGGTGCTGGATTGCCATCTGCCGGATCGCCTCCAGAAATGGTAAGGACTCAATGTCACCGGCCGTACCACCAATCTCAACAATGGCTACTTGCGAATCAGCTGCGCCAGACTTTATATGCAGCTTTATTTCATCGGTAATATGTGGAATTACTTGCACTGTACCGCCCTGATAGTCACCTCGCCGCTCTTTCTTTATCACGCTTTCGTAAATCTGACCGGTGGTAAAGTTATTTAGCTTGCTCATTTTGGTGCTGATAAAGCGCTCATAATGTCCCAGATCAAGATCAGTTTCTGCGCCGTCTTCAGTAACGAACACTTCTCCATGTTGAAAGGGATTCATGGTGCCGGGATCCACGTTGATATAGGGATCCAATTTAAGCATTGTTACTTTGATACCACGGGATTCAAGGATAGCTGCTAGGGAAGCGGCGGCAATACCTTTGCCAAGGGAAGACACCACGCCGCCAGTTACAAATACATACTTGCTCATGGATAATTATGATAACTCAAAAGGCATGAGGGAACAAATTTGACAGGATAGTGTTGTTTTTTTGTTTCACAGAAATTATTGCTGGAGCTCAAATTCTCTGAAGTGTATGTTAATGATAAGGCATTCTACTTTTTTATAGCAATAAGAACCACTTACCATAAATTTGTTATAATAAATTTAATTTTCTTTAATATTAACTTCTGTCCCAACATCCACCAAATCAAATAGTTCCAACAGATCAGTGCTGAACATACGAATGCAACCGATAGAGCCGGGCTTGCCCATATTAATACAGTTTGGGCTACCATGAATATAGATAAAACGACGCATCGTATCTACTAACCCAAGGCGATTGAAACCGAGCTCACAACCAGAAAGCCATAGAATGCGAGTCAAAATCCAGTCGCGCCCCGGATAGCTTGCACCTAGCTCAGGTGTGTAAATTTCACCTGTCGGGCGGCGTTTTATAAACACTGTGTTGATCGGCTGGTCAGATCCAATTTTAGCGCGAACAATATGCTTACCAAGTGGAGTACAGAAACTGTCCTTTTTTTGCCCGACTCCATTTATTGCAGAAGAAATTCGATAAGATTTTATCCTAACCTGATTATTATCTATAACATCAAGATTCTGTAACTTTATTTTAATTTCGATCCTCATAAATCTTCTTTCTTAATCACCTTGCGTCGTTCAGCAAAAAAATTTTTAAGCAACGCACTCGTTTCATCTTCCAAGACACCATTTATCACTAAAGTATGATGATTTAACTGTTTCTTTGCTGGCAAATTAATTACGCTGCCACATGCACCGGTTTTAGGATCTTTTGCACCATAAACTAGACGGGCAATGCGAGCATGGAAAATTGCCCCAGCGCACATTACACATGGCTCTAAAGTTACATAAAGAGTACAATCTAACAAGCGGTAGTTGCCAAGGTGACGTGCTGCATCCCGCAGAGCCATTACCTCCGCATGGGCAGTAGGATCTGCTGCTGATATTGGACGATTATAACCGCGCCCAACAATAGTGCGACCTTTCACCAACACAGCTCCCACTGGCACTTCGCTCTCCTTTCTCGCTTGTTGTGCAAGATCAATTGCTGCACACATAAAATCACAATCGTTCATGATCAATTCTTTCAAATTAGTAATGCCATACTCTGGTATCTATCAACATTATCTATACCAGTAAAATATTACTCATTGGGTTTGTCTTACCCTTTCAAAAAAACAGATAGCTGCTGCTGCTGCTACATTTAATGATTCTGTTCCCTCCACCATAGGGATAGTAACTTGCTCGCTAGAAGCTTGACGTACTTCATCTGACAAACCTATTCCTTCATTACCAAAAGCGAATGCGATCGGCCCTGTTAAGTGTGTTTTATACAAGCTTTTATTTGTTTTCAGCGTAGTTGCAATAACTTTACCTTTGAATTCTTTTACGACTTTTACCAAATTAGATTGTTCATAAATGCGTAGCAGAAAATGCGCACCCATGGCAGCACGAAGTGTTTTGGGTGACCAGGCGTCGGCACAACCCGTAGACAGATATGCATCGCACACACCAGCAACTGCGGCAGAACGCAGAATGGAACCAAGATTACCGGGGTCTTGTATGGATTCGAGTAAAACACCAAAACGCTCACTTTCACGGACAGGGATGTCTCTGGGGGCAGGAATGGTCACTAACGCAATAATCCCGGTAGGTGTTTTGACTGGAGAAATTTCGCGGAACAAAGTATCACTTAATACAAATACATCTACCGCATCCTTTTTTTTCAATGTCAACAATTGTTTTATTTCTGCGCTTTCGCATCCTGATTCATTAGAAATCAAGCACTTTGGTACCCCTAATTTGGCATGATAAGAATTTACTAGATGCACTCCATCAAGTATCGTTAGCCCACATGCTCTGCGTTTTTTTGCTGATTCTTCCAGCTTGATGAGCCGTTTGAAAATAGGATTATCGCGAGAGGTAATACATTTCATTAGTTGTTCCAATCACAATAAATATAAAAACCACATAGATATCATCTTTGCCCACCAAGGGTCTGCTACCGTTGATCAGTCATCTCGAATAATTCCATTGGGATTGCCTGGTATTTGACTTCCAAAACTTTTATTCTTTTAACCCCACTCGGTATATGCAGATTCACTATGTCACCTTGCTGCGCTTTAGCCAGGGCCCGTGCCATCGGTGATATCCAGCTTATGTAACCTTTGGTGGTATCAATTTCATCAACACCGACAATGGATACTGTTTTTTTCTTACCTATCTGATTAGAAAAAGTAACCGTGGCACCGAAGAAAATTCGCATCTTGTCTTCCCTTGGAGCAGTTGGATCAATAATTTCTGCTATATCCAGTCGCTTGGTGAGAAAATGAATACGTTTGTCTATTTCACGCAAACGTTTTTTGCCGTAGATGTAGTCGCTATTATCTGATCGATCACCATTTCCAGCAGCCCATGACACAATTGTGGTTACCTCTGGTCGCTCTTTATTCATCAGCCATAAAAACTCTCCCGTCAACCGTGCATGGCCACCAGGTGTAATGTAGTTTTTACTGCGAGTGGAATCAATCATTAGTTTTGTTTTCTTCTGATCCATCAATTAGTTTGGTTTCTTTCGTACATAAATTGCTCATATGTAATGAAGTAACTTCACACCATAGTTGTATAAATTCATATTTAATAACATTTTAATAGATGATCTTTTAGCAACTTAACATCCGCTGAACTTCCTGCGTAGCACCCATTACCCCTATTCTTGGGTTCATCACCACATGTACGGGAATATCGCTCATCATTTTGGAGTAACGTCCTTTGTCACAAAACAACCTTATAAAATTGCCCTCTTGAAGCTTACCAATTATTTTTGGTGCAATGCCGCCAGCTACATATACTCCACCATGACACAGCCCTGCTAGAGCTAGATTCCCAGCATAAGCCCCATAAATTTCGACAAATAAATCAAGAGCTTTTACCGCTATAGCATGCTTTCGATTCAACGCAAAATCAGTCACCATCTCGGCACCGTCGCTATTTATATCTGTCTGTATAAACTTGTGGTCACCATTTAAACCTGCTTGTAAGAAATTAAACATATCCACCAGGCCATTTCCAGACAGAACTCGCTCAACCGACACATGGCCAAATCTTTTCCTCTGATATTCAAGAAAATTAACTTGTAATTCACCAGAAGGAGCAAAGTCCATATGCCCCGCCTCAGTGGAAAGTGGCACATAGTGTTTCCCCCGCCATGTAAGCCACGCCACACCCATACCAGTACCTGCACCTAATACTACACGCATCGATTGAGCTTTGGGTTTTCCTACTTGTAGTGTTTCTAGATCATTTGCAAGTAGAGCTTCAATGCTTAATGCCGCAGCCTCAAAGTCATTGATAAGTTTTACGGTGGGAATGGAGAATTCCGCAGCAATTTTCATGGCATCAATCAGCCATGGGAGGTTTGTAAGGTTTGCACGTTGTGCGACTACTGGGCCTGCAACTGCAAAGCAAGCGGCCACGGGATTGCACTTCTTGGCAACTGTTTCAACCTTGAGCAGAAAGTCACTAAGAACCTCAGAGAAACCAGCGAAGCTACTACTACCGTATTGACGTTCAAGATGTACCTGGATCTTGCCATCTATCGACTGTCCCAAACATAATAAAATCTTGGTACCACCAATGTCGCCACAAACGAAAAACCTACTCATGATCTATTCCACTATTGTGCCGGATTCTTACGATAATACTAAGAAAGCCGTTTGGACCCTAATATATGAGAAAAGCAGCTAACTAATTTGAGTTCTCACGTTGAACAAAGCCACAGAGTTTGTTGATACGCTATAATTTTGCTTTTTACAGAAACCTTCTGATGCTAAAAGTATCTGATTTAGAATGCATGCGCGGTGAACGTAGTTTATTCAAGGATATTAACTTCTCTCTTGAAGCTGGTGAGCTAATGCAGGTTAACGGCCCTAACGGCAGCGGCAAAACTAGTTTACTACGGATGCTATGTGGGCTGGCAATTCCGGTTCATGGGGAAATTCGCTGGTGTGGAAATGCCATCCGCTCTTTAGATGAAGAATATCACAACGCCATTACTTATCTCGGACACTTGAACGGAACTAAAGATAATCTGACCGCAATCGAAAACCTACGTATTTCAAGTGCGTTGGCAGGTAATGAGATTGATGAGAGTGAGGGATATATGGCGCTGCGACATATGGGCCTAGGTGGATGCGAAATACTGCCAGTCAAGGTTTTATCGCAAGGACAACGACGACGAGTAGCATTGGCGCGTTTATTGGTCTGCAGAACGGTGTTATGGATACTCGACGAACCATTAGTTGCACTCGACAGTGCAGCCGTAAAGCTAGTACAAAGTTTGTTAGTGCAACATTTAGATCAAGGTGGCATGGTTGTGATGGCCACGCATCAGGATATTAATGTTGCTGCTGTTATAACGAAGCGTTTGCAGCTCGCCTAATATGTTTCTATGGGTAATTCAGCGTGATCTTCTTCTGGCGATGCGTCAGCGAGCAGATGTATTAACCACATTATTTTTCTTCATTATCGTGGTGAGTCTCTTCCCTCTTGGTGTGGGGCCAGAAATGAACATGCTCCGTATTATGGCACCGGGTGTAGTGTGGGTCGCAGCCTTGTTGTCTTCGATGTTATCACTAGAAAGAATGTTTTTCAGCGACTATCTGGATGGCACACTGGAGCAAATGCTGCTTTCGCCCCAACCGCTATCGCTACTAGTTCTTGGCAAGGCGCTAGCACATTGGCTAGTAACCGGTTTGCCCCTAGTGCTAATAGCACCTGTGCTTGGAATTCAATTTAATTTACCGATGGACTCGTTGCTGGTATTAACTGCGTCATTATTACTAGGCACGCCCGTTTTGAGCTTAATCGGCGCCATTGGTGCAGCTCTTACTTTAGGGCTGAGAGGCGGCGGGGTACTGGTATCGTTACTGGTTCTTCCTTTATATATTCCAGTACTAATTTTCGGTACAGGAGCGGTAGAGGCAAGCTCTGTAGGTTTGGGAGCCAGTACTCATTTATCGTTGCTCGGAGCATTGTTATTGGCATCACTAGTATT
The DNA here is from genome assembly GCA_004356775.1 of Betaproteobacteria bacterium. Taxonomy (GTDB): domain Bacteria; phylum Pseudomonadota; class Gammaproteobacteria; order Burkholderiales; family Nitrosomonadaceae; genus BJGV01. The sequence goes on from SMXG01000066.1 coordinate 11,663, forward strand.
GACACCGTGGGCAGCAGCAGCAGCGTTGCGAATTTCGATGGAGTGAAGAAAACAGTTACCAGTTTTAATTTATGAGTTAAAATAATGGGTTAAAAACAGTTAAAGACAAATAAACTTGAGCGTTACATAAACCCTTAAATATTTATACGAAATGGCAATTAACTGGTTCAAATATTCTTCCCCAGCGAGTTTTTATTCTCTTGCTGGGAAAATGACCCCATTATTTTCTATCACTGCATTTGCGTTGTTTGTAGCGGGGCTTTACATTGGTTTTTTCGTTGCTCCTACAGACTTTCAGCAGAGTGAGGCCTATCGAATTATATTTATACATGTTCCTGCCGCGTGGATGTCTATGTTCCTCTATTTGATAATGGCAAGCTGGGCTGCTATTGGTCTTGCTTTCAATACTCGACTTTCTTCTATGATAGCCACAGCCATCGCACCTACAGGTGCAATGTTCACATTTCTTGCCTTATGGACCGGAGCACTTTGGGGTAAGCCCATGTGGGGAACATGGTGGGTGTGGGATGCACGGCTTACATCTGAATTAATTCTATTGTTCCTCTATATCGGTTTTATGGCATTACAAGCGGCGATAGATGACCCTCGTCGAGCTGATAAAGCGGGCGCAGTGATTGCGCTAGTCGGTGTAGTAAACATACCGATCATCTATTTTTCGGTAAAATGGTGGAATACTCTACATCAGGGGGCCACGGTTAGTCTTACTCAATCTCCCAAAATGGCTGCCACCATGCTTACTAGCATGCTCATTATGGGGCTAGCATGCTGGATGTATTCTATCGCTGTAGTGTTGATGCGTACGCGTACCATTATCCTAGAGCGTGAACGTCATACTATGTGGGTAAGTGAGTTGCAAGGAACGGCATAATGAGCTGGGCAAGCTGGTCAGATTTCTTTGCCATGGGTGGATACGGGTTTTATGTATGGGGGTCCTATTTGGTATCATTCTTCTGTATGGCTGGAGAAATTGCATTGGCATTTAATCGCAAGCGAACTTTGCTGAGGCAACTTAGTCTGATTCATAAACCAATTCAAAAAGAGCAGAACAATGAAACCACGCCATAAGAAGTTGACAATTATTATTATGAGCGTAGCCGCATTAGGCTTATCTGCAAAGCTAGTGCTTGATGTGTTCCAAAGTAACTTGGTTTTCTTCTTTAGCCCAACTCAAGTAGCTGCTAACGAAGCACCTAGGGGCAAAAGTTTTCGAATTGGAGGGCTAGTCGAAAAAGGTAGCGTCAAACGCCAAAGTGATGGAATAACGGTAAATTTTGTAGTGACCGACACCGCAAAATTTATCCCTGTTGTGTACACGGGTATCCTTCCCGACTTATTCAAGGAAGGTAAAGGGGTGGTAGCCCAAGGAAAACTGTCAGCAGATGGGGTTTTTCTGGCAGATGAGGTACTCGCTAAACATGACGAAAATTACATGCCACCAGAAGTTGCTAACGCGTTAGAACAAGCAAGTAAAGCACAAAAAACAGTGGTAACAAAATAACCATATCAATGATTAGTACTAGTATTTTTCTCATTTCCTGATTACTTGATCTCGATTTCTACATCTAAATCACACGCACCATCATGATTCCAGAACTCGGTAATTTTGCTCTAATCCTTGCTCTACTGCTAGCGATCACACAAATGACCCTACCCATAATTGGAGCGGCTCGTGGCATTCCCTCATGGGTTGCACTGGCACGACCGGTAGTACAGGGACAGTTTGTATTTATTGTCATTGCTTTTGGTTGCCTTGCCTATTCGTTTATAAATAATGATTTCTCAGTTCTAAATGTTGCCACCAATTCCAATTCCAGTTTGCCTATACAATATCGATTCGCTGCAACCTGGGGCTCACATGAAGGTTCATTGCTTTTGTGGATGTTGATGCTGGCATCCTGGTCGGTTGCTGTCAGCGTATTTAGTCGCCATTTACCAGATGACATGGTGGCAAGGGTATTAGGAGTGATGGGAGTAATCAGCGTAGGTTTCTTATTGTTCATGCTGTTTACATCTAATCCGTTTGACCGTCTTATTCCTGCAGCTATTGAGGGAAGTGATCTTAATCCCCTCTTGCAAGATGCGGGCATGGTAATTCATCCTCCCATGCTCTATATGGGCTATGTAGGCTTCTCTGTTGCTTTCTCTTTCGCCATTGCCGCTTTACTAAGCGGGCAGATGGACGCAACCTGGGCGCGTTGGTCGCGACCCTGGACTACAATTGCATGGGTATTTCTTACCATAGGTATTATGCTTGGTAGCTGGTGGGCATACTACGAGCTAGGCTGGGGTGGTTGGTGGTTTTGGGATCCGGTTGAAAATGCATCCTTTATGCCATGGTTAGTGGGCACTGCGCTCATCCATTCGCTGGCAGCAACAGAAAAGCGTGGCAGCTTTAAGAGTTGGACCATATTGCTTGCCATTTGTGCTTTTTCCTTAAGTCTACTCGGGACTTTCCTTGTTCGCTCCGGTGTACTAACATCAGTTCACGCGTTTGCCACCGATCCTGCGCGTGGCATATTTATCCTAATTTTTTTAGTTATTATTATTGGTAGCTCATTGCTGTTATTTGCTTGGCGGGCTCCTAAAATTGGACTCGGTGGAAATTTTGAGATGGTATCAAGAGAATCCCTTCTACTCACAAATAACGTGTTGCTAATGGTAGCGGCGAGTAGTATTTTACTTGGAACTTTGTACCCATTAGTGATGGATGCGTTGGGACTTGGCAAAATATCGGTAGGCCCTCCTTACTTTGAGGTAGTGTTTGTAGCGTTAATGACACCAGCATTTTTCTTTATGGGTTTGGGTCCTCTGGCCCGTTGGAAGCAAGCAAGCCTACCTGAACTTGCGATACGTTTGCGTTGGGCTTTTGGAGTAAGTTTTGTCACAGCCCTATTTTTGCCACTTACACTTGGCGAGTGGAAACCAATGGTGAGTTTTGGATTGTTACTAGCTTTTTGGATTATTGCCAGTATCTTTGTAAGTCTATGGTATCGCATAAAGAGTAGCAGTCATAAAGGGTTATTTGCAAAGTTCTCAAAACAATCTCGTAGTTATTATGGAATGCACTTTGCTCATTTTGGCATCGCCATTTTCATTATTGGCGTGACGATGGTAAACGGTTATGAAACAGAAAAAGATGTACGTATGGATATCGGTGATACAGTTGATGTCGGTGGCTATACTTTTCGTTTTAACGGTACCGATACAGTACCTGGTCCCAATTATCAAGGTATCCGTGGCAATATAGAAGTATTTCGTAACGGTGAGAGAATCAATGTTATGCATCCTGAGAAACGTACATATAATGCGTCAGGCATGGCTATGACTGAGGCTGCGATTGATGCCGGTATATTTCGTGACCTATATGTAGCTCTAGGAGAGCCCTTGGGAAATGGGACATGGGTAGTACGGGTCTATCACAAACCTTTTGTCGATTGGATCTGGTTCGGATGCTTACTGATGGCATTTGGTGGTACTCTCGCGGTATCTGACCGACGTTATCGTTTGAAAGTGCGAAAACAATCTGAGGCTATGATTGATAAAAAAGATGTTAGTAATGTTCCATTAGTTACTGAAACTAGAAAGGCATGATACGTTTCTTGCTGCCACTAGTTGCCTTTATTGTTCTGGTTGCATTTTTGCTTGTTGGGCTCAACCTTAATCCGCGCAAAATTCCATCTCCTCTGATAGGAAAGCCAGCTCCCGAATTCCAATTACAACAGTTGTATGAATCAGAAAAGACTCTCGCTTCAAAAGATAATTTGGGTAAGGTATGGTTACTTAACGTATGGGCCTCGTGGTGTGCTGCTTGTCGTGAAGAGCACCCATTACTAATACAGTTAGCAAACTCTGGTGTAGTCCCCATCTATGGTCTCAACTATAAGGACAAACGTGATTTGGCTCTACAATGGTTAGATCGTTTTGGTGATCCTTATACTGTAAGCATAGTAGACCCAGATGGCAGAGTGGGGATTGAATATGGCGTTTACGGAGTTCCAGAAACATATGTTATAGACAAGAGCGGAATTATCCAATACAAACAAATTGGTCCTGTAACTGTGGATGTCCTAGAAAAAACGATTCTGCCACTAGTTAAGGGGTTGCAAGGAGGAATCTAAAATTGTCACTTGAGTTTATAAAAAATCACCGCCAATTAGTGACTACTTGGTTACGAATTCTACACGGTAAAAGACAATTGGTATTGCTGCTTACTATTCTAGCTGTGTCGCCTTTAGGTTGGGCAAAAGTGGCAGTGCCCGTAGCTGAGAACCCAGAAATTGAAAGACGTATGATTGCATTATCTAAGGAATTACGTTGCTTAGTATGCCAGAATGAATCTCTTGCAGGATCACAGTCTGATTTTGCAAAAGATCTCCGTCGTGAGATTCGTGAACAATTGATAGCAAACAAAAGTAATCAAGAAATTACTGATTTCTTAGTTGCTCGTTACGGAGATTTTATACTTTATCGTCCTCCCATAAAATCTACTACTTTACTGCTTTGGTTTGGTCCATTTATTTTTCTTTTAATTGGAGCAGGTGCGCTAATTATTTATCTCAAGCAACGGCGAAAACTACTTGAAGAAATGCCACTATCAAAAGAACAGCTCGATCAAGCTGAAACATTATTAAAAAAAGGTAGCGATGGTGATAGCACATGACATCGTTTTGGGTCGTTTCCGGAATTTTTATAGTTGGAGCTTTGCTATTTATTCTTCCCACATTATTGCGAAACAGGAGCGGCCAAAGTGGTGTGGCGCGCAGGACAACAAATGTCAGCATTTACCGGGACCAGATATCTGAGCTTGATAATGATTTACGCAACGACATCCTAAATCAAGAGCAATACAATCAAAGCAAATACGAATTACAGCAACGAATGATACGGGATATACCAGAAGAAGATCCCATCTCTGGAGCACAAACAACTAGCAAGCGAAGCATCGCTACTTCGGCAGTGGTCATCTTAGCAATGCCAATCTTAGCGGTATCACTTTATTTGCTGCTTGGGAACAGTAGAGCATTACTGCCACAACCAATTATTGAGCAAGCAAAAATTGCCGATCGGACATCAACGTCAGAAGATATTGGCCATCAAGATCTAGAAATTTCTTCAATCGTAAATAACCTTGTTGCACGCCTTGAGAGTCAACCGGACGATCTAGAGGGCTGGTTGATGTTGGGACGCACCTACTCTATTTTGGGTCGTTTTAAAGAAGCAAGTGAAGTCTATGTAAAATTACTTGCATTGTCGCCCGATAGCACAGAGGCATTAGTTAGTTATGCTGATGTCTTTGCAATGACACAAGATGGGAGCTTAATGGGAAAGCCCATTGAACTAATCAATAAAGCATTGCGTATCAATCCAAAGAATCCCAAGGCGTTGGCTTTGGCAGGTACAGCGAAATTCGAACAAGGTAAATTTATGCAGGCTGCAGTCTATTGGGAGAGATTATTGGCAATTATTCCAGCAGATTCTGAGCTGGCACAATCTGTTTCCGGAAGCGTCGATAAAGCAAAATCTCTGGCGTTAAACGAGAAGGATCATACCATCACTATGGTGCAAGCCTCAAATTTAAGTAATAAAAATACCTCGTCGTCTAACAATCAAAAAGTAACTAACGGTGTAGTAGCAAAGGCATCATCCAATACCATTTCAGGTATTGTTAGAATTACTCCTGCACTTGCTGCCAGGGCATCCCCTGAGGACACCCTTTATATCTATGCTCGTGCGAAGGACGGCCCAAGG
>SMXG01000067.1 GCA_004356775.1 Betaproteobacteria bacterium
ACGAGGATAAATTCAAAGTATCCACAAACTTATCCACAGCAATTGTGGACAAAGAAATGTATCTTGCTTGATCAGATAAAGTCTTTCTTAGTGGAATGGTACGGGAATAATTTTCACATCATTACTGAATCATTAGCGTGAAGTGGTTCGAATAAGTATTATTTACAGGTCTGGAGGGATCTTTTGGAAAGGAAAGTATAGTTTGGCTATAACCTCTGGGGCTAATTTATTTGAGGTATGAGCAGTATCTTGATCCGAGTGAACCGCATTAGTTTAGTCACATTCCGGATGAGTTTTTCATCAGCACCTCCTAGTTTTTAATTGAAAGTGTTTGCATGAAAATACACGTTTTACAGTTAGCGAGCAGAATAAGCAGGTGGTACGTATTACAAGTTTTAAAAAATTCGAGAATCTGGCTAGTTTGCGTTATAATTCATAGGTATTACAGAAATGAATGGCATTTATTCCCCCCGATTCCAGCGGGGGATTTTATTTAGAAACGGAGAATAATCATACGAATCATTTTATTAGGTGGACCTGGTGCAGGAAAAGGCACACAGGCCAACTACATTAAGGAGCTTTTTGGCATTCCGCAGATTTCTACCGGAGATATGTTGCGAAATGCAGTCAATGCGGGCACTAAGCTGGGAATTGCTGCCAAGAAAATCATGGATACGGGAGTATTGGTTTCCGATGATATCATTATTAATCTGGTGGAAGAGCGCATTTCACAGCTGGATTGTGCAAAGGGTTTTTTATTTGACGGGTTTCCCCGTACTATCCCCCAGGCAGATGCGATGAAAACTGCTGGCGTGCAGATTGACTATGTGATCGAAATCAATGTGGCTGATGCGGAAATGGTTAAGCGTATGACGGGTCGTCGAGTGCATCCGGCTTCAGGCCGAACTTATCATGTTATATTCAACAAGCCTAAAACTGAAGGGAAGGATGATGTTACTGGAGAGCCTCTGATACAGCGAGACGACGATAGGGAAGAAACTGTAAAGAAACGGCTCGAAATCTACCATAAACAAACCAAACCATTGGTGGAATATTACTCCAAGTGGGCAATTAATGGCGAAAAATGCGCCCCTAAGTACATAAAAATAGATGGCGTCGGATTAGTTGAGAATATCCGCAACAATATTTTTACAGTACTTAGGTAACTACATTCAGAATTCAAATCAAGTTGCTGCGTATCTAGTTTCTAAGATAAATGCGGATGATCACATAATAGGAAAGGATCCTCATAGTCCTTTTTATTGCATTTCAGCAGTACTGAGACTGCAAGCTATGGGAAGAGACGCATTGGCGAGAGTTTTGGCAATACCGTAATAGTTTTTAATAATTAGGGGAGAAACATGGCAGCAAGAAATGCATTTTATGCGCAGTCCGGAGGAGTGACCGCTGTTATCAATGCATCTGCTGCTGGTGTTATCGAAACTGCACGGAAGAATAAGAGAAAGATTGGGAAGATTTATGCCGGCCGGAACGGTATCATTGGTGCGCTGACCGAAGACTTGATTGACACCAGTAAGGACACTAGCGCCGACATCAGAGCGTTATGTCATACGCCTTCTGGTGCATTTGGTTCCTGTCGTTACAAACTGAAAAGTCTTGAGCAAAATCGGCGTGAATACGAGCGCTTGATTGAAGTGTTCAAGGTCCATAATATTGGTTATTTCTTTTATAACGGTGGCGGTGATTCCGCTGACACCTGTCTCAAGGTATCACAGCTAGCCAATACGTTGGGTTATCCAATACAGGCAATTCATATTCCAAAGACCGTGGATAATGATTTGCCTATCACTGATTGCTGCCCTGGTTTTGGTTCAGTAGCGAAATATATTGCCGTGTCCATGCGCGAAGCAAGTTTTGACGTCACTAGTATGTCAAAAACATCTACGAAGGTATTTGTCTTGGAAGTAATGGGGCGCCATTCCGGGTGGATTGCGGCAGCAGGGGGCCTAGCATCAAGCAAGGATTGTGAAATCCCTATTGTCATTTTGTTTCCGGAAATCGTTTTTGACAGGACAAAATTTCTTGCTAGGGTGAATGGTCTCGTCAAGAAATTTGGTTACTGCTCAGTAGTGGTCTCAGAAGGCGTCAAGGGTGCGGATGGAAAATTTCTCTCCGATCAAGGATTGCGCGACGCTTTTGGTCATGCGCAATTGGGCGGGGTTGCACCGGTAGTTGCAAATATTATAAAGGATGGTTTGGGACTAAAATACCATTGGGGTGTGGCGGATTATTTACAGCGCTCAGCTCGTCACATTGCATCCAAAACCGACGTGGAACAGGCATATGCTATGGGCAAAGCTGCTGTAGAATTTGCCATCAAGGGACATAATGCAGTGATGCCTACGATAGATCGTCTGTCTAACAAGCCATACAAATGGAGGGTTGGAATGGCTCAACTTTCCAGAGTTGCTAACGTAGAAAAAATGATGCCCAGTAATTTCATTAGTAAAGACGGTTTTGGTATCACAGAAAAATGCCGTGAGTACCTAGTGCCGCTCATCAAGGGAGAGGATTACCCACCCTATAAGGATGGTTTGCCTAACTATGTGCGACTTAAGAATATAGGAGTTAAGAGGAAACTGGGTAAGTTTAAGATTTGATTTACAGGTAAATTCCCTAATGCGGAATTACTAGGCCGATATCTCGCATGCATTTACAGACGGTCTGACTTTAATTGGAGATTCAAATGGGTACTGGTTTAATCATCGCAATTGGTTGCGCGATGGTAGCGCTCTTGTATGGGGCGTTATCGATTAAATGGATTCTGTCCTTGCCAAGTGGGAACGAACGCATGCGCGAGATTTCCACAGCAATTCAGCAGGGGGCTTCTGCTTACCTGAATCGGCAATATTCAACCATAGGAATTGTTGGTGCAATTTTGATGGTGGCCATTTTTTTCACCTTGGGCTGGCAGACCGCTGTTGGTTTTGCTCTTGGTGCTCTCTTGTCGGGTCTTGCCGGTTATATCGGTATGAACGTGTCGGTCCGCGCCAATTCGCGTACCGCCGAAGCGGCCAGGGAAGGTCTCGGTCCGGCACTGGATGTAGCGTTCAGGGGCGGTGCAGTGACTGGTATGTTGGTTGTCGGTCTAGGTCTTCTGGGGGTAGCAGGGTACTATGCATTTCTCACTGTTGGCTTAGGCACCACTTCATCAAATGCCACTCACGCCTTAGTAGGATTGGCTTTTGGTAGTTCGTTAATTTCCATTTTTGCCCGCCTTGGTGGTGGTATCTTTACCAAGGGCGCCGACGTAGGCGCCGATTTGGTTGGTAAAGTTGAGCTCGGTATTCCTGAGGACGACCCTCGCAACCCTGCAGTAATTGCCGATAACGTGGGTGACAACGTGGGTGATTGTGCTGGCATGGCTGCTGACTTGTTTGAAACCTACGCTGTGACTATTGTTGCTACTATGCTACTGGGTGGATTGTTGATCGCTGATGCTGATCCAAATGTAGTTCTCTATCCGCTGGTTCTGGGCGGATGCTCAATTATTGCTTCAATCATAGGTTGCTATTTTGTTAAGGTGCGCGAAGATGGAAAAATCATGAACGCGCTTTACCGTGGGTTAGCCGTTGCAGGTTTTTTGGCTGCAATTGCCTATTACCCCATTACAACTATGATGATGGGTGATGGCGTAGTAATTGAAGGCAAGTTAATTTCATCGATGAAATTGTATCTTGCTGGGTTGGTCGGTCTAGTGCTGACCGCAGCAATGGTTTGGATTACTGAGTATTACACATCCACTGAATTCAAGCCAGTTCAACATATCGCTGAGGCATCCACCACGGGCCACGGAACCAACGTCATCGCTGGCCTAGGGGTCTCAATGAAATCTACTGCTGCTCCAGTGATGGCCGTGTGTCTGTCGATCTGGTGTGCACATGAACTGGCAGGCTTATATGGCATAGCTATTGCTGCAACTTCGATGCTGTCCATGGCCGGTATTATCGTAGCGCTTGACGCTTATGGACCGATTACCGACAACGCCGGTGGTATAGCACAAATGGCCGATTTGCCAAAAGAAGTTCGTGATATCACCGATCCTCTGGATGCCGTTGGCAATACCACAAAAGCGGTGACAAAAGGTTACGCCATCGGCTCTGCCGGTCTAGCTGCGCTGGTACTGTTCGCTGATTTCACACATGCACTTTCCGCTGGTGGCGAGGTCGTCACCTTTGATCTTTCCAACCACATGGTTATTATCGGCTTATTCATAGGCGGCATGGTGCCCTACTTATTTGCTGCAATGGCAATGGAGGCTGTTGGTCGAGCCGCCGGCTCGGTGGTGGTAGAAGTGCGCCGTCAGTTCAAGGAAATTAAAGGTATTATGGAAGGTACAGCTAAGCCAGATTATTCCAAGGCAGTGGATATGCTAACCAAATCGGCTATCAAGGAGATGGTTGTTCCTTCTCTCCTCCCTGTCGTAGTACCACTGATCGTTGGTCTCGTACTTGGCCCAGTAGCCTTGGGTGGTGTGTTGATTGGTGCCATCATTACCGGAATTTTTATGGCTATTTCGATGACTGCAGGTGGCGGGGCTTGGGACAATGCCAAGAAATATATAGAGGATGGTCATTTCGGTGGCAAGGGCTCTGAAGCACATAAGGCAGCTGTGACCGGTGATACTGTTGGCGACCCCTATAAGGATACCGCCGGTCCTGCTATTAACCCGCTTATTAAGATCATGAACATTGTTGCACTATTAATTGTTCCTTTGTTATAAATATTCCTCACCCTAAAGGGCACGTGGAGCAATTCTGGTGCGCCCTTTTTTATTGGAATTAAATCTGGGTTACCACTGTCGTTTGTTCCTCGGGTGTTCTTTATACAAAACAAAGGCATTCTTGCCCCTTATAAATTTACTGCAACAGGGAAACTAAATTTCCCCGTTAGATCGGCATAGATCTACCTTCATTAAGCGCAATCCAGCCACGAATGATGCGGTAGGATATCCAGATACCAGCACCAACCGCGACAATGTAGGCAAATACGATGCCAATTACTGTCATGAACAATATTACAGCGATTGTCATCCACAACAGCGCATACCAGAATGTAGGTATCTGCCAACCGAAATGGGAATCGAGATATGTACGGTACACATTACCTCGCTTTATGTAGTTGATGATAACAGCTATGATCGACGGCCAGCCAGTAAGGAAGGTCGTAATGATAAACGCTGGCCGCCCAATGAATCTCCCATCACGACGCTGAGAGCGTGAAGCGCATAAATCGCATGCGTTAGGTGTCCCAAATTATCTTGAAGAACGATTGATACAATACGCTTTGGCATGACTTACCTCTTTATTACCTAAGTAGAGCTAGCTTGGATTTATTCTTTAGAAGTAGAAATTTAGGTAGTTTTTGTATTGAAACACAATGGAGAAGAGTGTGCTTTCTTCAAAAAGTCGGTAAGGATACTATTGACGCGTATTCCATCATTTATTCAAGAATACAGGCAGTGATGTCTTTATGGCCTCATTCAGTTATAGCATAGATATGCTTATGCTTCATTTTTGCGTAAGTTACACTGGTTTATTCACTCTTTTCCACAACATCTGTATCTGTCACACATGAGGATTGTTCAAGATTATCATTGGGCTTTGTATTTGCTTTGTCTAGTTTACGCTGTCTTTTTTCTTCTTGTTTTTTCTTTTTTGCCAAATCCCTCTGGCGTTTTTTATATTGAAAGTTAGGTTGTGCCAATTTGTTACCCCTTTATCATATATTTCTAGAGTAGAGAATCCAAAGAGTGTGTTCTTTTCTCCCAGATTATTCTATGTAGAAATATGCAAGTTATCTGAACATATTAGGTATTGAAGTGGGACCAATGGAAATACCTGTAATGAGAGTATCTCAACGCATGTTAGCCTTTAATGGGCCCCTTGTTAATAATAAAGTAAATTGGGCTATAGCCGGACAGGATGGATTTAGATTGTTGCTGACAAGATTCATAACCACTCCAATAGGTAGTGCAAATTAGCTTTCATTTTGTTAGCAAGATTCGTATCTTCCCTACGGGTATAGTTTCAGCTATCATAAATATAATTGTAGAAAATCTATAAGAATGCTGAACATGATTACCGTATAGGAAAAATCTAAATAGATTTAAAACAGGAGGATAAAGATGTGGTTCCTTGTGTACGCGCTAAGCTCAGTCATCATCATCATCCTGCACTATGTTGGCGTATTAGCTAGAAATAACCTACAGTGGTTGGTGTATGTATTGGTCGTAACCATTATCCCAGCAATTATCTGGCTATAGGCAGAGAATAGAATGA
>SMXG01000068.1 GCA_004356775.1 Betaproteobacteria bacterium
CACGATGCCAGTTACTGACTGACGATGACTATCATGCCAAGATGGAGGAATATGGTGACGATTTTAGAGCTAGCATGGGAGCGGAGGGTATTCGCGAATTATTAAGTAACCTGAATATTAAAGTTGAAATTGATAACCTGCGACGCGATATGGCAGCTACTAGCTCAGATACCAAGATAAAGAAACTTTCAAAGCGCCTGAAGATATTAGAGGCATTCATCAAGTCTGGTATCAAACCGGAGTGGATGGTGTTTACGGTGCTGCCGATATTGCCACCCGAATTGCGTCCGCTTGTTCCGCTAGACGGTGGGCGTTTTGCTACATCTGATCTTAATGACTTGTATCGTCGAGTCATTAACCGCAACAATCGTTTGAAGCGCTTGCTTGAGCTGAAGGCACCCGAAATAATTGTACGTAATGAAAAGCGCATGTTACAAGAAGCAGTAGACTCTTTGCTAGATAATGGACGCCGAGGTAAGGCAATGACGGGTGCAAATAAGCGTCCATTAAAATCCCTTGCTGACATGATCAAGGGTAAGGGTGGGCGTTTTCGTCAGAATCTACTAGGTAAACGAGTGGATTACTCTGGGCGATCAGTGATTGTGGTGGGTCCGCAACTTAAACTGCATCAATGTGGTTTACCAAAGAAAATGGCTTTGGAATTGTTCAAACCATTTATCTTTAGCAAGCTTGAAATAATGGGCATTGCCAGCACAATCAAAGCGGCCAAGCGCGAAGTAGAAAACGAAACTCCAATAGTATGGGACATTCTAGAAGATGTTATCCGCAATCACCCAGTAATGTTGAATCGGGCGCCGACGCTGCATCGCCTGGGCATACAGGGGTTTGAGCCTGTGCTGATCGAAGGAAAAGCTATCCAGCTACATCCACTGGTGTGCGCAGCATTCAACGCCGACTTCGATGGCGACCAGATGGCCGTACATGTGCCATTGTCTCTAGAAGCGCAAAATGAGGTCCGTACTCTAATGATGTCGTCCAATAATATTCTGTCACCAGCCAATGGTGAGCCAGTTATCGTACCGTCACAAGATATCGTGTTGGGTTTGTATTACATCACTCGTGAGAAAATTGGTGCAAGGGGTGAGGGAATGTTGTTCTCCAATATGAGTGAAGTGTCGCGCGCCTACGAAACTCGTACAGTTGAGGTGAATGCTAGGATCATGGTTCGGATAGATGAATATGAGGTGGGCGCCGATGGTGAGCGACATAAAAAAACCACGCGTTATGACACCACTGTGGGACGCACACTTCTGTCTGAAATCCTACCTGCTGGGCTACCATTTTCTCTAATCAACAAGGTGCTTAAGAAAAAGGAAATCTCTAAGCTCATTAATGTCAGTTTCCATCTCTGTGGATTGCGTGAGACTGTAATTTTTGCTGACAAATTGATGAATTTTGGCTTTACTTACGCCACTCGCGCTGGTATTTCTATTTGCCTAGATGACATGATAACGCCGGTTCAGAAAAACGACATTATCGCTTCTGCTGAGAAGGAGGTACAAGAAATCGAGTCTCAATACACGTCTGGTTTGGTAACTCAGGGTGAGCGCTATAACAAGGTAGTAGATATCTGGGGGCGTGCTGGTGACGAGGTGGCTAAGGCCATGATGGATCAACTTGGTACTGAACCGGTATATGACCTGCGAACCGGAGAAGTGAGAAAAGATAAGAAGGGCAAGCCACTAATGCAGGAATCATTTAATTCCATTTACATGATGGCTGATTCTGGTGCCCGTGGCTCTGCTGCTCAGATTCGTCAGTTGTCGGGCATGCGTGGCCTGATGGCAAAGCCAGATGGGTCAATCATCGAGACTCCTATTACTGCAAATTTCCGTGAGGGGTTAAATGTGTTGCAATACTTTATTTCCACTCATGGTGCGCGCAAAGGGTTGGCTGATACCGCATTGAAAACTGCTAACTCAGGCTACCTTACTCGTCGTTTAGTGGATGTAACCCAGGATCTAGTTGTGACCGAAGATGACTGCGGCACCGGCAACGGCGCGGCAATGCAAGCGCTGGTCGAAGGAGGTGAAGTTATTGAAGCTTTGCACGAGCGCATACTTGGACGAGTGGCCGCAAACGATGTCATCAATCCGGATAGCCAGGTAGTGATTTATCCTGCCGGTTTTTTACTAGATGAGAATGCTGTGGATACTATCGAGTTTCTTGGTATAGATGAAGTAAAGGTGCGAACTGCGCTTACCTGTGAAACTCGTTATGGATTGTGCGCGAAATGTTATGGACGTGACCTAGGACGCGGTACTATGATCAACATCGGCGAAGCCGTGGGTGTAATTGCTGCACAGTCTATTGGCGAGCCAGGTACTCAGCTTACTATGCGCACATTCCATATTGGCGGAGCTGCATCCAGAACCGCAGTGGCAAGCCAGGTAGAGAGCAGATCCAGCGGAGTTGTGCGCTACTCTCCCACGATGCGCTATGTTACTAATTCCCGTCGTGAATTGATAGCAATTTCCCGCAGTGGGGAGGTGGTGATACACGATGACAACGGACGTGAGCGCGAACGTCATAAAGCACCCTATGGTGCAACATTGTTGGTTCGTGATGGAGAAATGGTAAAGGCAGGACAGGTGCTGGCAGCGTGGGACCCGCACACTCGACCAATCATCACTGAATATGCTGGTAAGGTGCATTTCGAAAACGTAGAAGAAGGCGTGACTGTGACTAAGCAAATTGACGAAGTGACTGGCTTATCCACACTGGTTGTGATCGATCCGAAACAGCGCGGCATATCTCAGGCCAAGGGTTTGCGCCCATTGGTAAAGCTTTTGAGCGAAAAAGGAAAAGAAGTGAAACTCGCTGGTGAGGATCTATCTGTTACTATTACCCTCCAAACTGGTTCTATTATTATCGTGCGTGACGGGCAGCAAATAAGCGTGGGTTCTGTGTTGGCGCGAATTCCGCAGGAAAGCTCAAAAACCCGTGACATCACTGGCGGTCTGCCGCGCGTAGCTGAATTGTTTGAAGCCCGTTCCCCCAAAGATTCTGGCGTACTGGCGGAAGTTACCGGTGTTATATCGTTTGGCAAGGATACCAAGGGCAAGCAACGCTTAGTGATCACAGATCCAGACGGTGTTGCCCACGATTACCTGATTCCTAAAGATAAGCATGTGATGGTGCACGATGGTCAGGTAGTAAATAAGGGGGAAAGTATCGTCGATGGTCCTGCCGATCCGCACGATATCTTGCGCCTGCTGGGAGTGGAAGCACTAGCACGTTACATTATTGACGAAGTACAAGATGTTTATCGCTTACAAGGTGTGAAGATCAACGATAAGCATATTGAGGTAATCGTGCGCCAGATGCTACGCAGGATTCGGATTGTTGATGCTGGAGAAACTCGCTTCATTTTAGGTGAGCAGGTGGAACGCGCGGATTTGTTGGTAGAAAATGAGCGGATGGTGGCCGATGGTAAGAAACCGGCAAAGTACGAATTCATGCTATTAGGTATCACCAAGGCGTCACTTTCTACTGATTCGTTTATTTCCGCTGCTTCCTTTCAAGAGACAACGCGTGTATTGACAGAAGCGGCTATCATGGGTAAGAGAGATAACCTACGTGGTCTTAAGGAGAACGTAATTGTCGGGCGGCTTATTCCAGCTGGCACTGGCTTAGCTTTTCACAATGCACGCAAAAAGCAGAAACTCGGGCTTGATGCTGATGGAGACCATGGTTTTTTGAGCAA
The DNA here is from genome assembly GCA_004356775.1 of Betaproteobacteria bacterium. Taxonomy (GTDB): domain Bacteria; phylum Pseudomonadota; class Gammaproteobacteria; order Burkholderiales; family Nitrosomonadaceae; genus BJGV01. Next base: position 3,728 of record SMXG01000068.1, read on the forward strand.
AGAGGACATGGGAGAATCACAAAGTAGTGAACAGGTTACCTAGATGACTATCAGTTTTTAGGCACAACGGTTACTCTAGAATTATGGGTAGTCATACTTATTTTCTTTCGAGATTCGGTGTGAGTAACTCGGATTTTGTTATACAGATAAACCTGACTTCATTTTCGACTGATTAGTAAAATTTGCAAGAATTTTACCTTAGTGTGCTTCATTTTCCTTTCTTGTCTTATGTAGGCTCTTACACTTGGATAGCCGCTTAGTTCTCTGCTATATAAATCTTCCAGCTCAGCTATCTATCGCCAGACTGCATCAGCGGCTTCTCGATCAACTTGCCTAGGTTGGCCGCGTAAACCTAATTTATCTACTTTCCCTCTGATAATATCAGTTGTTTTGCCGTCTCGGAAATAATCAGGTCGTTTTCATGTAGTCTCATTGACTACCTATGAGATACATATGTGTCAGTCTTTTTTAGGTCTTTGTTCTTATTTTGGCTTTTACTTTTTGTATACTAAAGAAAAAGATTGGATTTCATTTTTGTAGCTTGCCATACAATTGTTAGAATGCTTGTCACTGATAACCATAAAAATTTTAAGAACTGTAAAGGCTAGCAAAAAAATAACAATTAATTCTTTTATAGTTATTTACAAGTAGTGGCGAATAGAAAGGTTTTTTTAAAAGAGTTTTTCTTTTGCAAAATGGGATGCTGATTTTATGTTTATCTAATCATAATTAGTGAGCTATCCATAAACTTGTAAAGTTAGAAGGTAGAATCTACTGAACTAATAACTAAATATGGCTTAGTTTTATAGATACGTGTTCTGTGTGTCACGAGAATGTAACATTTCCGTCGTAATATTCAATTTGTTCGGGAGCCCCTCTTAAATAGGTATTTCTTCGTGACGCCACAATTCCTTGCCGAAACAAGTCGACCCGGAAGACTCGGATATAGTCATCGCCGCCATCTACGTGAGCGCTTTATTGAGACATTGTTACTTTTGATGGCATTTGTCTCGGTAGCAATTACGCTGGCAATTGTGGTGATGTTAGTGAAAGAGTCACTTGTATTTTTCCAGCAAGTTCCTGTCTGGGATTTTCTTACCGACACCCAATGGACACCATTATTTGATAATGCGCATTATGGCATACTCCCACTAATTTCAGGCACTCTTGTAAGCTCTGCAGTTGCGCTTTTAGTAGCGATTCCACTCGGAACCATAATCGCTATATACCTATCTGAATTTGCGCCTTTCGCTGTGCGTGAGATAGCCAAGCCGTTTCTTGAGATGCTAGGTGGTGTGCCAACTGTCGTATATGGTTATTTTGCATTATTGTTCGTCACGCCCCTACTGCAAAAGATATTCCCAGAACTGCCTGGTTTTAGCCTACTTTCTGCCGGGCTGGTGATGGGTATTATGATTATTCCCTATGTTAGTTCCATGTCTGAGGACGCAATGCGCGCGGTACCGATGCACATACGCGAAGGCTCCTATGCAATGGGCGCGACACGATTTCAGACTGCTATTCGGGTTGTGATACCAGCGGCTTTTTCAGGCATTGCTGCAGCATATATTCTTGGTATTTCTCGTGCAGTGGGGGAAACCATGGTTGTAGCAGTTGCAGCTGGTATGCAGCCAAATCTTACCTGGAACCCAATGGAACCAGCAGCCACTATTACTTCCTACATTGTGCAAGTGAGCTTAGGAGATTTGCCACACGGTAGCATCGGTTATCAGACCATTTTTGCTGCTGGGCTTACATTGTTTCTGTTAACTCTCACGTTTAACATTATTGGTCACATTCTGCGCAAACGATATCGTGAAGTGTATTAATCTTGACTATAGAGAACGTATTTTCAATTTAATATTAGGATTTGTACAATCGATGAATTATCTGATTTTCAGCATTTTGATGGATGTGCTGCGCTCCATATTACCGGACCAAGGTTAATGCAAAACACTAAGAATCTTCAAGAGATTCGTCGCCTCATTGTCCGCCACAAGCGTTTGGACTTCCTGTTTATGGTTATTGGCGTGATTGCGTTGATGATTGCAATACTTTCGTTTATAGCGCTGTTTGCTCACATGCTTATCGAGGGAATGCCGCGTTTATCATGGGATTTCTTTACTTCCTTTCCATCACGGCACCCAGGATCAGCCGGCATACTTTCAGCTTGGGTTGGTACAATCTTGGTAATGCTAGTGACCGCCGCCGCCGCCGTACCGATAGGAATTGGAGCGGGTGTTTATCTGGAAGAATATGCACCAAATAATATCATTACTGAGATAATAGAAATCAATATAACCAATTTAGCTGGAGTGCCGTCAATAATTTACGGCCTGCTGGCGTTGGGCATATTTGTTTATCAGCTGGGATTTGGTCAGAGCATTCTGTCGGCTGGTTTGGTGCTGGCGTTGCTGATTCTACCAATAGTGATTGTCACTACTCGTGAGGCGATACGATCCATTCCTATAGCCATTCGTGAGGGTGCTTATGCCCTTGGTGCGAGCAAGTGGCAAACGGTTTCTGATCATCTGCTTCCCTATTCTGCAGCAGGTATTATGACTGGTGTTATTATCGGTCTAGCTCGCGCAATTGGTGAAACTGCTCCTATCATCACTATAGGTGCGTTAACATTCATTGCTTTCCTGCCACCATCTCCAATCAAGGCCGAGTTTCCTTTTCTGTCATTTGAGTGGTTAACTGCACCCTTTACCGTGATGCCAATCCAGATGTTCAACTGGGTCTCGCGGCCTCAAGAAGAATTTCAGTTCAATGCGGCAGCTGCGGGGTTAATTCTGGTTGTGATGACACTAGTCATGAACGCGTTCGCTATCTATGTGCGTTATCGTATGCGTAAGAACATCAAATGGTAGAAGATCACATACAGGGCAACGTCGCTACAGACGCTGCTTCTCCCCAGTATAAATTTGAAGTCAAAAATCTGAGTTTTTACTATGGTACGTTCAATGCACTTAAGAACATTAATATGTTGCTGCATGAGAAACAGGTAACCGCATTAATCGGCCCATCCGGTTGTGGTAAATCAACCTTTTTGCGCTGCTTCAATCGCATGCACGATCTTTATCCTGGTAACCGATATGTTGGCGATATAATCTTGTATCCAGATAACGTCAATATTCTTTCGCGTAACGTAGATCCAATCGAAGTACGCATGCGTATTAGCATGGTGTTCCAGAAACCTAATCCCTTTCCCAAATCTATTTACGAGAATGTTGCTTATGGCCTACGCGTGCGGGGGGTAAGGCAGCGAGCAATATTAGATGAAAAAGTTGAAGAGGCTTTGCGTGGTGCGGCGCTATGGGATGAGGTGAAAGATCGCATGAATAATCTTGCCTTTAAGCTTTCCGGTGGGCAGCAGCAGCGTTTATGTATTGCTCGTGCGCTTGCCACCGATCCCGAAATGTTGTTGTTCGACGAACCTACTTCAGCGCTTGACCCGATTGCCACGGCAAGTATCGAAGAGCTCATTACCGACCTTAAAAAGAAAATTACCATACTCATTGTCACTCACAGTATGCAACAAGCAGCGCGAGTATCTGATTATACAGCCTATATGTATCTGGGCGAGTTAATCGAATTCGGTGTTACTGACGCAATTTTTATCAAACCCAAAAATAAACAGACAGAAGACTATATTACTGGTCGTGTTGGGTAGTGCAATGCACAAAGTTTGGAAAGCGTGCTTAAAAGGGTACAGGAGTACCGACTCTTGTTCGTTATTGCCATGCTCTGGATGTAAAGTGGTCTTCCTTACAGCACAAAGTTGAAATAGGGTATCTTAAAGTCTGCGTACCAATCATTTTTTCCTCCTAAGCCGTTTCTACAACTTTTATACTGACTGAGCTTATTAGGTTTTCCATGATTGACCCAATATCTATTCACAGGTAACATTCTGAACTTTTGAGGAAGAACAGCTATGCGCTTAAAACTAGTTGCGGGCAACTGGAAAATGCATGGTGGAATTGAGCGGAATCGAGATTTGCTAAGCATTGTTGTTTCAGGAACGGCAGGGCTGCAAAAGGCGTCCTGTGCAGTGTGTGTGCCTTATCCTTATTTATCTCAAGTGCAGTCACTGTTGAAAAATACCCATGTTTCTTGGGGTGCTCAGAATATTAGTCAGCATGATATGGGGGCGTACACTGGCGAGGTCTCAGCAGATATGCTGACTGATTTTTGCTGCTACTACGTGATTGTTGGCCACTCGGAACGGCGCACTTTGTACGGTGAAAACAGTCGTACGGTTTCCCTAAAGTTCAAGGTAGCGCAGGACGCTGGCTTAGTTCCTATTTTGTGTGTTGGCGAAACCTTGGAGCAGCGTGAGGCTGGCTTTACCGAGCAAGTAGTAAGAGAGCAGTTGGACGCGGTGATTGGACTAGTGGGAGTTGATGCGCTGGCTAGATCAGTGCTAGCCTATGAACCAATATGGGCTATCGGTACTGGTAAAACAGCCACACCTCAGCAAGCTCAGGATGTACATGTTTTTATCCGCAACATAGTTGCAAGTTACAATGTCAAGGTCGCCGCCGAGTTACGAATCCTTTATGGCGGTAGCGTGAAGGCAAGTAATGC
>SMXG01000009.1 GCA_004356775.1 Betaproteobacteria bacterium
AGTTACTGCCGTGGCAAAGCAACTGGGCGTCAAAGCCAAAGAAGTGGTGGAAATGGAAACTCGCTTTAGCGGACGTGACATTTCTATTGAGCCTTTGTCTCAAGACAATGATGAGACCTGCAGTTACAGCCCTATTGCTTATCTTACCAATGGTGATGAACCATCAAAGGTGTTGGAAACCCAACAAAATAGCCAACTGCGTGGCAAAGGATTGGAACATGCACTGGCTAACTTAGATACACGTAGCCGCCGCATTATCGAGGCCCGCTGGCTGCGGGAAAAGGGCACTCTAACACTTCATAAACTCGCCGATGAGCTGGGAGTATCCGCCGAACGTATCCGCCAAATCGAAGTTAAAGCAATGCAAAAAATGCGAATGGTAATGAAGCCAGTCGTATAAATAGCCATAAGAAACGGGGCCCGAGGGCCCCGTTTCATGCTGTTTTAATTTATTCTACGGATGTGTGACTGCAATTCTCTTTGGCAGGACAGCTTCCCGCTTCGGAATAATGATCTCTAGTACACCATCTTTAGATTTTGCTGATATCGCATCCGAATTTGCCGTGTCGGGCAAGCTAAAACGCCGGTGGAAAGAACCAAAAGTACGTTCAACCCGTTTATAGCCTTCTTTTTCGGCTGTTTCTTCAGTTTTCTTTTCGCCCTTGATGGTAAGCACTCCATCTTCCATGCTCACATCTGTATCCTCAGGCTTGACTCCTGGAAGATCTGCATACAGGACATATTTATCAGACTCCTCCTTGATATCTACAGACGGCGCCCACGCTGCTGTGGCCATTGATCCCTCACTGGAACCCCATATCATTTCTCTATGTAATTGATTTAGCCAGCCTAACGGTTCATAACGAGTAATTGTCATAATAGCCTCCATATAATTATTTCTTTCTATCAAACAATACTGGAATATCACTTGCACCAGTTCTTAGTATTTAATATGGGGCCATTTTCTATCTTTTCAAGTAACGCAAGCTGTGTATAAATTCATGAAGCTCAATCAACTTAGAAACCATACGCCATTCACGTTACTGCATTTTTCATTTAACTACATTTAACAGTTTCTACATACCCGATCAGGTTGGGTGGAAAGCGCTAGCACTAGCTCTGGTTACTTTCTGCCCACTGTTCCGGTGTCAGCGTTTTCATGGACAGCGCATGAATCTCTTGCTCCATTCTTTTCCCAAGCGCGCGGTAAACCAGTTGATGCTGCTGCACCATGTTCTTGCCTCGAAATTCAATGCTGACAATAATGGCATTGAAATGTTGGCCGTCGTCACCCTCCACATGCACTAGCTCACACGGTAAAGTGGTTTCAATATGCGTTTTTATGCTTTCTGATGTAACCATCCTGGATTCCTTTCTTCGAATAATATTCAACGTATTTCATTTTCTTTGTATCGATTCACAAAGAGCAAAAATTTTATTGGCGAAGCTTGTAACCTGTCTTGAGCCATATACAATGCCATCCATGATACTACTAGAAAGCACGCCACCACAATCGCAAGGCTGACGTAGGGTGAAATATCTGAAACGCCAAAGAAGCCGTAACAGAAACCGTCGATCACATAGAAAAAAGGATTGAAATGGGACAGATTCTCCCAGAAAGGTGGCAATGAATGGATTGTATAAAATACATCGGATAAGAACGCCAATGGCAAAATAACGAAATTTTGAAATGCAGCAAGCTGATCAAATTTTTCAGCCCAGATAGCGGCAATAATACCCAACTCTCTCAGTAATCCATTGCCTATCAAGGCGAATAGAAAGACCCAAAAAAGTGATCGCAACGGCACTTCAAAAAAAATCAGTGCCGCCAGATAAACACCCATCCCCACTAGCAATCCACGTACTACCGATGCCAGCACATAGGCCAGAAATATATCCATGTAAAACAGTAGCGACAATAAGACAAACACGATGCTACCGGATCCTTTGGACTGAATCAGACTAGACGCCGAATTGGCAAAAGCATTTTGCAGCACGGCCATCATCACCAGGCCTGGAATCAGGAAAACCGTGTATGCCAAATCTGGGTATGCCTGCACGTGTTCTTCTAGCACATGGGAAAAAATCAGCAGATAAAGCAGAGTGGCCAGCATTGGTGCGAATACGGATTGGAGGCCAACTTTCCAAAATCGCAACAATTCCTTATAGAGTAGGGTATAAAAACCGGCCATACAGGTTCCAAGTTTTCAGTACTACCCATGATTTTCACAAAAACCTCTTTTAGGTCGGCTGTAACAACTGCATTTCCAGCACCCGCACCTGTGCTCCACGCAACGCTACTAGCACACTCTCAATCTGGGAGTAATCGGTTAACCGCCAGAATGTAACAACCTATCCTCATAACCACCCATCAGCGGCTGTAGCACCGCGGGCAGCTCATCCGGTGATAATCGCAGCCGTACCGAACAACCGGTGTTGTTATTAATGAGATCTCTGGTGCTGCCGAGGACGACAACTTTTCCTTGTTTTAACATGGCAACTCGACTACATAACGCTTCTGCTTCGTCCAGATAATGAGTGGTAAGCACAATGACAGACCATCTCGATTCAATTGTTTGATGAAACGCCAAAGTGCCTGGCATAATTCCACATATACCCCAGCGGTAGGCTCATCCAGCACGATCGCTGGCGGCTTATGTACCAGCACCTGAGCTACCAATACACGTACACGCCGCTTCATGCCGCCCGATAATGTTCGCATGTTGGCGTTCACCTTGTCCGTAAGACACCCAGGTGATGGATTATCTCGTTTATCCAAGAATCGTTGTTTTTAGGCCATAATAACCAGATTGAATGAACAGGGTTTCCGTACCGTGAAGAACGGGACGAACACCAACTCTTGCGGCACCACCCCGAGCATACGACGGGCTTCACGATAGTTAGTCACAACATCGTATCCCGTTACGCAAGAGCGCCGCTGTTAGCCAGCGTCAAACCGCCGTGAATATGTTGATTAACGTAGTCTTGCCTGCGCCATTGGGGCCGAGTAAAGCAAAAAAATCACCTACGTTAATTTCAAGGTCGATACCCGACAGAGCATGCACTGCACCGAAGCGTTTTAGACGTGCTTGACATCAATCGCCAAGGTCATTGGAAAAATAAATTGGGGAAAATATTTGTCACGAATTCCGCGTACATCCGTCACACGGATCGTCCGCTTATCTTTTTGCATGGATAAAGACAAGGGTGAAACAGTTCTATCGGTGTCCTTTAGAGACCGTCTATTATGGTGCTATACACTCCTCATAAACAATTTGCGGTTTATGCAAGCAGAATTAATTCAGAAACACCATATAATTGGGCTAGATTCTTCAGATTTTTTGGCATATTGGAAAAATACAGTTGCTGGTTATGTTCATGCGCTTTACGCCGCCATTCCAATAGCATACTGACGGCCGATGAATCCACCTCAGTTACTTGTGCCAGGTCAATCACTAAGTCAGGGTGATTAAATAAAGTGATACCCTGTTCAATCACGGCCGCGACATTGCCTATGGTTATCGGCCCCTGGACAAACAATTTGTTGCCATCACATAAAATCATCTCACGTTATCTTGAGTTGTTTAACTAGCGCAGCACTTTTCTCTTTGTCTTTCTCATCCAACGTACGATTTTTCTCAGACAGCGTTTTGAGCAATCCTTCAACTCCACCCTTGCGAATCTGGGAATTGAAAGAACCACGGTAATTAATGACCAGACTTATCCCCGACACGGTTATGTCGTACACTTTCCAACCGCTACTAGTTTTTTCCATACTGTAGTTGATAGTTACAGTCGGGCCGTGGCTTTGCATCACCTGAGTTTTTACCGTAACGTTAGTATCTCCTGCCATAGTGTTAAGCGGAACTACCTTTATAGTATGGTGGCTATAAACTGATAAGGCTTTATAGTAGGTACGTACCAGCAAGGTACGAAACTGTTTCTCCAGTTCCTGCTGCTGCTGGGGTGTAGCTTTGGACCAATTCTTACCCATAGCAAGCCGAGTCATACGAGCAAAATTGAAATGGGGCAATATTTTAGCTTCAACCAGATCAAGAATCTTGGCTTTATTGCCAGACTGAATGTCCTTATCCTGCTTGATGATTGCGAGAATCTCTTGCGCAGTATTATCCACCAGAATATCGGGGCTGGTTTCAATCGCCCATGTTGCGGGTGCTACTAACAACGTAAATAGCAATGCAGCTACGCCAAAATATGTTTTCATGCGACTCTCTCACTAAAATTAATTATGTTTTTACACAAAAGACGCGACACAACAACATAGCCACGTTTAGAACTCGCCATCATCCTCTGACGCTTTGTCGAACAAGAATTGCCCAATCATATCCTCTAATACTAGCGCTGAATTGGTTTTCATGATCTTGTCACCGCTCTTCAACATACCCTCGTCGCCACCCGCAGCCAAACCAACGTATTGCGCACCCAAAAGCCCAGAAGTAAGAATGCTTGCAAAAGTGTCCTTGGGAAACTGATAACGGTTATCTATCTTCATAGTTACTATAGCATCGAAAGTCTTTGTGCTTAACTGTATATCCATCACGCGTCCTACCACCACACCGGCACTTTTTACCGGCGCACGGATTTTCAAGCCACCAACATTCTCAAAATTTCCAATCAAGGTATAACTCTGTGCCTCACTATAGGTACCCAGGTTTCCTACTTTCAACGCTAATATTAGTAGCGCACCAATCCCCGCAATAACAAACAACCCTACCCACAAGTCCATTGTCGACCGCTGCATCAGCCTACTCCTCTAAACATGAATGAGGTTAAAACAAAATCTAGTCCCAATATCACAAGCGCTGAAGTTACCACGGTTCGAGTAGTTGCGCCGGATACCCCCTCCGCCGTAGGCTGCGCATCATAGCCTTCGAACACTGCAATTGCTGTTACCGCCACACCAAAAAAGCAAGTTTTAATAATACCGTTAACAATATCGAACCTAAAATCCACCACACTTTGCATTTGTGACCAAAACAAACCCTCATCCACACCGATAAGCACCACTGCAACTAAGTAACCACCGAATATGCCCATCGCAGAAAATATTGCTGCTAGGAGCGGCATCGAAATCACCCCGGCCCAGAACCGCGGCGCAACCACCCTTGCAATTGGATCCACCGCCATCATCCCCATCGCATCCAGTTGCTCGGTGACTTTCATTAAACCGATTTCTGCTGTAATGGCAGAACCAGCACGACTAGCAAACAATAATCCGGCTACAACCGGCCCTAGCTCCCGCACCAAGGATAACGCCACCAGTGTACCCACGGCTGTCTCTGCACCGTATTTTTGCAATGTTTCATACCCCTGTAAACCAAGCACCATGCCAACAAACAGCCCCGACACCAGGATAATAATCAGTGTTAAAACGCCAGTAAAATAAAGCTCCCGAATGATCAGACTGAAACGTCGCATGCTGGTGCCCGATTTCAGCAACGTCAACATAAAAAAACGACTTGCGTAGCCTAATCGCCAAATACTGTCTATCACTCGATGACCGATGCCTCGGATGCCAATGACGATGCGCCTAGGCAAAGCTGCTCTCCAAATTCAAATCGGTGGCATATGTCGCGGCAGGGTAGTGAAACGGGACTGGACCATCCGCCTCGCTATGCACAAACTGGTGCACGAAGGGCGAAACAGATCTACGCACTTCTGCTGGCGTACCGTGTGCAGCTATTACCCCATCAGAAATAAAATAAACATAGTCTACAATTTTCAACGACTCATGCACATCATGCGTCACCACAATTGAGGTCATGCCCAATGCATCCGTTAGACGTCGAATCAAATTTCCAATGACGCTCAGTGAAATAGGGTCGAGCCCTGCAAATGGCTCATCGTACATGACGAGCATCGGATCAAGCGCGATCGAGCGAGCCAGTGCTACCCGTCGAGCCATTCCACCCGATAGCTCTGCCGGCATCAAATTATGAGCACCGCGCAGACCGACTGCATGCAGTTTCATAAGCACCAGATCGCGAATCACAGGTTCCGGCAGGTCAGTATGTTCCCTCATCTGGAATGCCACATTGTCAAACACTGACAAATCTGTAAATAACGCACCAAACTGAAACAGCATGCTCATTTTTCTACGCAGAAGAAACAGCTCATCTCTGCCGAGTTCATGCACCACTTGATCGGCAACTTTGACGTAGCCCGAGGACGGGGTTACCGCACCTCCAATCAAACGTAACAATGTAGTCTTGCCGCAACCACTTCCACCCATAACAGCAATAATCTTGCCGCGCACCATGGTCATATTAATACCCTTAAGGACAGCGCGCTTGTCGTAGGAAAAATTTAGATCTTTGATTTCGACCAAGGTTTCGGTTGTCATTCTGTCAAGAAAGCCGATACTTGATTTGACAGGCTCTTTATATAATCCAGCCGTCGCTTAAGTACAGACCAATAATTAATGGGTATTTTTTGTTTAACGCCGATATCGGCTCAGACAAGTGCGTCACGATAATAATTAAACATTGTACAAGGGGACTAAGGGTAAAGCAAAAGCAACCGGTATCCAGTTGCATTTATGTCGCCACTATCAATATATAGCGTTACGCTGATTTCGTTACTAGGCGCAATAGCCTTAAAAGGATTGATATTTTCTTCAAGATACTCGACGGGAGTGAAAATACGACTTGCAAGAGCCTGATCTTGGGTATCGGTGAGGGTGAGCTCAAATGAGGGAAATGCTTGGGGAAAAGGGGCTTGATTGCGCACTGTTGCAGTAAGCGTAATGACGCCAGGGCGTTGTGCAGTACCCATCTGCATATCTGATGACTCAATACTCAGTAGCTCCGCTTGCTTCGGTAGTGGAATCGTACAATTTAAAATTTCGCAGTATTGTTCCAGATATGGCTTGGTACCAGGCGCGATAATAGAGAGCTCCGTACGATATAGATAGACAATCTGCCCCGTCAGTACGACCAAAAGAAATATGCTAACAAGCCCCCATATACGCGAGGACCTAGGGAGCAGCACGGCATCGAAAGTGTAGTTTTCCTGCGATGCATTAGTCACATCTGATGCTTCCGGATTCGGCTCTTCCTCAGCTGGCATCTCTGTAGCCGGCGCCTTCAATGTTCCTACTTTAGCAGTTATTCCAGAATTAGGTTGTAACACCGTTTTGTCAGATGAAACTGGTCCTGAAAGATCGTTTGCAGTTGTCGCCTCTAGTGTGTTTTTTTGCGTTCCCACACTCGGCGTTTTTAAGAAAACATTGGTTTTGGATTCCTGTATCGTAGTCAAAGCAGTAAAGCTATTGAAAACTTGGGAACAATGTCCACAACGTACGTTGCCACCTTGCATCTGCAAATGCTGTTGGGTCACCAGAAAGGCAGTGGCACAATTAGGGCAACGAGTTACCAGCGCCACAATATTTGTTTTCCAAAAATAATTTCATTTTCTTGCCTATCAGTAACGCCCAGCCTTCCTGCTCCCTTGCGAGGTGCATCCTAAACCATTTCCGGTAGGTGCGTTACTTCTTTTACTTGTTCCTTGAGTATGTCAGAAAGCACAATGCACCTATTATTTCTAGTAGCGCACGCCAGTATTGGAGCCAGCATGGTCAGGGGATTGGCAAGTATATTTGCAATAACTACATCTGCCTACGCATCGGTTGTCTGATCTGCCCAGGTCAGAAAATTAGTTGTATAAAACTCCGCTTTCCTTCGATCACATTGATTGCGCGCAGCTTTGTCGTAACTTGCTTCAACCGTGCGAGGCTCCATATCTATTCCTCCTACCACACGGTCCGCACCCAGTTTCAGCGCAGCAATAGCTAGTTTGCCAGTCCCGCAACCATAATCGAGAACATCTTCGCCGCCTCACAAATTTTCGTCAAGCCAGGCAAGGTACAATTGGGTAGTGG
>SMXG01000069.1 GCA_004356775.1 Betaproteobacteria bacterium
CAGCAACAGAGTTGCAGAACAAGATATGAAAACAGCTAAAGCGCTAGCGCATGCAAAAGAAGCGCTTATAGCCCATGCCGTTAGTGTTCTTCTGCCTATTGCCCCTAGTGCCCTAACCACAGCACGCCCTGGAGATTTACCTTGTCCGGCTTTGGATAGCGGTGGGATTGCTTCTATCAGTTGTGGTGATGCTGCTGGTACTACGGGTCAGTCGGTCCGATTGGGTAGGCTGCCATGGAAGACATTGGGCTTGCCCGATTTGCGGGATAGTCATGGTGAACAATTGTGGTACGCCGTATCCAATAACTTCAAGGAAAACGTCCGAACTATCTGTACAAGCCCAGATCAGTCAGGCTGCTTGAACAGTGATTCACGTGGCACTATTACCGTGCGTGAATCTTCTGGGTTAGTGATTAATAATGGTGCTAACCCTGATGTTTTTGTGCCCAGCGGGGTGGTAGCGGTCGTAATCGCACCGGGGGCGGTGATACAGCGTGAGGGAGCAGTTGCATTACAGGATCGTAGCGCAGCGGGGGCGCCTAACCCGCAAAATTACCTGGATGTCGGCAATGGGGAAGATAATGCTGCTTTCATTGATGGTAGTGCCACAGATGGCTTCATCAACGGGCCTGTTCTAGGGATCAACGGCAACATTATTGTTAATGATAGATTGATCAGAATTACTTACCAGGATTTGTTGCCAAAGCTGGAGAAAAGAGTAGCAGGTGAGGTGCTGAAATGTATGACGGATTACGCCTTAGCGAACAACGGTCGTTATCCTTGGACGGCGGATATCGAGGAATCAGGCAACGGAGATTACTCCGATGATACTGGCAATCGATTTGGACGGATTCCTGATACTCCCTTTAGTAGAACCAAAACAAGCAGTGGTGGAGGCATGAGCGACCTCTGGCCAACGAGTTGCAATATTTTTTCCCTGTCCGATTGGTGGCTTAATTGGAAAAAACAGGTTTTTTATGGTTTAGCGGATGCCTACAAGCCCATCAATCCACTTACTCCACCTGTTACCAACGCATGTGCCACAGGCGGTGCCTGTAGGGTAGTTGATCCACCTTCAACTGCAGCGGATAAACAGGTGGTCGTGATTGTTGCGGGCAAGCGGTTATCCGATGTAGAAGATGGGCAACCTCGGGCAACGACGGGGGATATAGGAGACTCAGAAAACTATCTGGAGGATGCCAACGAAAATGGCAACACTTTTTCGAAAAGTTTACTGACATCAACTTTTAACGACGTATTGGTTTACCAATGAGCAGAAATTCCAGGCGCACTTGGCATTGCGATATCCTTTTTTCTTGGCAGAGAGCGATTCCAAGGTCGGCACAATACGGATTCAGCTTGGTGGAGATGGCGGTAGTAATGGTTATACTTGCAATGTTACTAGGTGGTTTACTGGTACCCTTGACTGCACAGATAGACCAGCGGAACATGAATGAGACACGGAAATCTCTTTCTGAGATAAAAGAAGCTTTGGTCGGTTTTTCCATTACCTCTGGGCGATTACCCTGTCCTGCCATCTCATCTACTAATGGCGACGAGAAAATAACCTGTGTTGTTTTAGCGGATAGGCATGGATATATTCCCTGGGCTAAGTTGGGTGTGTCTAAGCTGGATGCTTGGGGTCATATTTTCCGCTATAGTGTAACTCCAGCCTATGCCGGTCCGTCAGGCACACTGGTTTTGTCCCCTCCAACAATACGAGATATTACCATCCAGACGAGAGATGTGGCTGGTACGCTAGTTAATTTATCTAACCCCAGTAATATTCCGGCTGTTGTTTTATCCCATGGTAAGAATGGATACGGTGCGACTGATGATCAGGGTGGAATTGCGGCTGTTCCAGGTGCCAACGTAGATGAAAGTACCAATACAACGAACCCAACAACTTTTGTTACTCAAGTTCCTACAGTAGCTGGTTCCCCAGGTGGAGAGTATGATGACATCGTTACCTGGATTTCGCCCAATATCCTATTTAGCCGCATGGTAGCAGCTGGGCGATTGCCCTGACATTCTCCATGTACGCTTACGTTATACTAATAGCCTATAACTAGCGCACCAGCTAGATATGATGGGAAGTTGCACTAGTTTTTCTCCTCTTCCAGTTTAAAACATACTGCGCCCTTTTCGTTGCTTTTCAGACTTAGCACGTAACCGTGCTGTTTTGCCCAGCGATAAGCTTGATATAAGCCAGTGCCAAAGCCAGTTTCAGAGTCAACAATATCATAAAAAAGTTTGGAAGCGGTCGTTTCCGGAATTGAGTCGCCACTGTCACAAACCGTCAGCGTTACCGAATCGACAACGCTGAGATGTACCGCAATGTTTATGTTCGTTTCAGTCATACGTTTCTTTCGTGCATTGTCTAGCAAATTATCAGCAACATTTTCAAACACTGCCGATGGAATTAATTGTGTTGAAGCAATGACATTATCAAATTCGATATTACGACCATGGTAACGATTTTTAAGCACTTCCCACCAATCTGTAGCAGCTATGTATTCGCCGCTGGGTTCCTTTTGTGGGGCACTCAGCTTGCTCAGGGTTAGTTCCAGACGATGAGTTAACGCGGGTAGCTGGCGGCTAAGCATTTTTTGGAAATTCTCAGTTTCCCCTGTCTGCGTTGCCTGTTGCCCTGCCGATATCAGAGTATAAAGCGATTGAAGCAGGTTCTTGACATCATGTGTGAGGCGTGATCCAGTTTCGTAAATTGTCTGTAAACGCGTCATCTGCTGCTGGATATTTTCTTTGTATTTGGTCTCGTAAAACTGACTAATAATCTGCACCAACAACCGCGTGTGTAACAGTACTGCCGTTTTTACATTATACTTAGCGGCAATCTTGATTCGTAGTTGTCCCACTTCTAGTTTTATTGGGTAGTTGCTATCTTCTCCCAATGTGCCGTCGTTGCTTGGCGATTGCCAGGTGACACCCTTAATCCACGGCAGATCCGATAATTGTCGCATTGCTGCTTCTAAAAATCCTGAAGCTTTTGGCTCTAACTCAGATGCTTTGGCAAGGTTGGAGAGCCATTCATCAAGGGGTGTCCCCACATTTAACAAGTAACGGGAAAATAGGTGCTGTAGTCCCGCAAATCCAAATCGTGGATTCCACAACCACCCAAGCGTCAGTAGAAGCACAGCTAGAGAAAACAACGTGAACGACAATGCTTCCAGATAGTTTGCTTTACCTAGAACCATGAAGGTAAAGCTGCCTAGTACCAGTACTACTACTAATAGGAACAGCAAGACGCTATAGAAAAAATCTATAGCATGGCTGGATACGATCGGTTCGTTTTCCACTGGCATGACTGCCATGCCGATCAACACCAGCAGTAACCCATACTGAGTCAGATAACGCAGCATTTCCGTGATCATGCCTGAAGCGAACAGGTGTGGTGTTACCCACAGCAGCAGCAATGCTAACAGGTAAAGCATCGCTGCTAAATAAAACAACTGTAACCATTTAGTACGAAATGAAAATACTCTACCACCTACTAACGCAAACAAAATTCCCAGCCAGAACGCGATGAGCCACCAATTAAGCCACAGTAAAACGCTTGCACAGGCAATACTTATAAGCGTGAGGACACCTAGAGTCACTTTATGTTCTCCACCCCACATTGGTTGCCACAGAAGAAAAATGCCCAAATGGGGAACCAGTAATGCAGGCATCCAAGGGTCGTCGATTTCCAGTAATGTGGCAGCGTGTAGCAGCAAGAGCATGGCAAGCATCAGCCAGTGTCTACGCAGCACAAGAGTCGACATGATTGATTGGCCAAATGAGAGTTGCATATTTTTACTGTAATCTAAAACTTAAGTGATGTCAGACAGGTTAATTATAGCTGGGGCATAGGTGAACTTGAAAAAAGCATTTTGCTACTGGCAAATAAATACAAATCAAACCTCTAACTGTTGAGAAATCGTGCAATATGTCAAATATTCAACACATTGGTCTGGTAATCGATAGAATTTGGCATGTTAATATCTAGATCAAATAAAAATTACCTTATTTACAGCTAGTTACATGTTAGGCACGGATTTTGCTTAATACTAGCATTGTCAAACAACGAAAAGAGGAATAATCCATGAAAACTATATCGCAAAACCGACAATCGGGTTTTACCTTAATTGAAATTGCTATCGTACTGGTTATCATTGGCTTATTGCTGGGTGGTGTACTTAAGGGCCAAGAGATGATTAACAGCGCTAAAGTCAAGAATATAGCCAATGACTTCCGGCAGATTCCCGTTTATATTTACGGATATCAAGACAGGTTTAGAGCGATACCAGGTGATGACGCGACAGTCGTTGCTAATATTTCCGGTACACTCGCTACTACACCCGCAGGTGTTCAGGGCAACAGTGTGATCAATGGACTCTGGAATTCTTCTACGAGTACAGATGAGTCTTTTCTATTCTGGCAACATGTGCGTTTGGCTGGACTCTCAGCGGGGCCCACCAACATTGCAGATTCTACCTATATTCCACGTAACGCTGATGGCGGCATCATGGGTATCCAGAGTAACGTAGGCTTTGTCACCATCACTGCACCTACTGCCATGACTGGCACGTACATTATTTGTTCAGATGGCATTCTTGGGAAATTTGTCAAGCAGTTAGATATCACACTGGATGATGGAGAGACCAGCACTGGATCGGTAAGAGCAGTCCTTAAGTCCGCTCCTGGAACTGCTGTGCTTAGTACTGCGATTGTAGATGCCAACTCCTATACAGTATGCATGGGCGTCTGAACCTTGCAGCAATTACTGCGCAGGAAGAGCTCGTTCACTTTATAAACGAGCGAGCTCTTATTCTAATGTCTAGTGCAGTAGTTTGTGTATTACGGTTTATTAAGTGAGTAAGCCATTTCTTATTTGATAAAGCTATCCCTGCAATAGCTTGATTTCAGCTGCCGCCAAATTTTCCTGCGCACCCCGTAACACCAATACATCGCCTACTTCCAGTCGAGTTTCGTCGTTTGGCAATAGTTCCCGTACGTTTCGTCTGCGCACTGCAGGGACCTCTACCAAGAAGCTTCCTAAATTTAATTCCCCTAAAGTCTTGCCAATTGCTGCTGATCCGGATGCAATTATCACGTTTTGCAATCGTGGTTGCATTCTTTCGCTTGATTCTTTTTCTTCGTCGGAGATTCCTCGATAAAAACCACGGAATAAACTGTAACGCTGCTCTCGAGTTTTGCGCATGCGATCTAGTACTCGGTTAAGCGGCACGCCTAGGTGCATAAGTGCATGGGATGCAAGCATAATGCTGCCCTCCATAATTTCTGCCACCACTTCTGCCGCACCAGCTTCTTTCAATAGATCGATATCTGTATCGTCTAAGGTGCGTACCACGACTGGTAGTTCCGGGCGCAGCGTCTGGACATGTCTGAGAATCTTTAGAGCCGAAATGGTGTCCGCATAGCTTATTACTAGCAACTTAGCGCGCATCAACCCGGCAGCAATCAGCACTTCGTTCCTGCTCGCATCGCCGTATACCACTGATTCGCCCGCTGCGGCCGCATCTCGAATGCGCTGTGGGTCAAGATCAAGGGCAATAAAGGAGATTGATTCTTTTTCAAGTAGACGAGATAGATTCTGCCCGCTACGTCCATAACCACAAAGAATGACATGTTGTTCTTCAGCCATAGTTTGTGCAGCAATAGTAGTGAGTTGCATAGCGCGATTCATCCATTCAGCTGAAGAGAAACGCCGAGCCATGTTTTCGCCGTGCTCGATGATAAAAGGTGCAGCCAACATGGATAACACTATTGCTGCCAATACTGGTTGCATGGTGGGGTTATCTACTATACCTAGTGTATTAGCCTGAGCCAGCAAAACAAAGCCGAACTCTCCTCCCTGAGCAAGGCTGAGACCAGTGCGCACCGCAACACTTGAATCAGCCTTGAACAAGCGTGATAGACCTGCTATCAGTATCGCTTTTATTGCTATTAGTGCTATAAGCAGTAGCATTACCCACATAAAATTTTGTATAACAGCTTGTATATCCAGTAGCATACCTATAGTCACGAAAAATAGGCCGAGCAATATATCTCGGAATGGCTTGATATCATCTTCAACGTGATGACGATATTCGGTTTCAGAAATTAACATTCCTGCAAGAAATGCACCTAATGCTAGCGACAGGCCAGCGATTCCGGTAAGCCAAGCAAGTCCTAAAGTGATGAACAGCACATTCAGAACGAATAGTTCAGAAGATTTCTGCCGGGCTACTAGGTGAAACCAAGGACGCATCAGTCGTTGTCCAAAAAACAGGATGAGTGCAAGTACCATTCCAGCCTTCAGCAGAGCTACAATAATTGTCACGCCAAGGTCTACGCCACTACTGTCAACTGTATGTGCCAGAGCTGGGATTACAATCAAAAGCGGCACAACTGCTAAGTCTTGAAACAACAAAACACCGATAATTTGTCTTCCATGGTGAGAGTTAAGTTCTAGCCGTTCAACCAGCAACTTACTGACAATAGCGGTAGAAGACATAGCCAGAACTCCGCCCAAGGCGAGTCCC
>SMXG01000070.1 GCA_004356775.1 Betaproteobacteria bacterium
CAAGCTCTGACAAATGGAGGCGTACTTTGGTAAGTGAGATACCTGTTGCTACAGCGATTTCTAGATCAAGTTTCTCACCATGTTTCTTCAGGTATTGCAGAATTTCTTTCATAGGTTCATTACTCGAAACATTAAGGTGGATAGGGTGTAGAGTGTTGCCATGTACTTTCAATCAGCGATCTATTCAAACTATACGCTGAAGATGTTTGCAACCGGCAACTGGCTGCGCAAATCCGCTGGACTTTTAACCGCCAACTTGGCAATTATCTACCCTTTCGACTGCTTTTGTTTAAGTGTTATACCACGTGGCCCGCTACTGCGCTCATTTATTATGGGTTCGGTCTTAGCGTGGATCGGACTGGAAGCAGCGACAACCCCGCTAGGCAGGTCGTACTTCATCAGCTTCTCGATATCCATCAGCAGCTTACGTTCATCCACGCACACTAGTGATACTGCATCGCCTTCCACTCCTGCCTGTGCGGCCAATGCGATGAGCAAAATCCCCTGTCACACCGGGCAGATCGAAGTTGACAACATGCGACAGCTCGATGATGTTGATTCTACGTGCAGCAATATCCGTTGCCACCAGCACTTGTAGGCTCCAAGTCTTGAATTCCACCGTTCACCAATTAAGTGTTGTATGCCGCACAAGGAAATCCATTAAGCCATCATGAATAAACGAATGTGGGCTTTTTCTTGACCATAGAAACCCCAGCTCGTCTATTGCAAGCTATCAATAATTGTTGGTATTTGACGATACTAATAAATATTGATATCAACAAGAAAGTATAAAAATGGCACTGACTCCTTTACAGGTAAAAAACGCAAAAGCATTCGATAAGCCTTTGAAGCTATCAGATGGTGGCGGTTTGTTCTTGCTTGTACAGTCTTTCAATCCAAATGATTCAAAGTATTGGCGGCTTTCTTATCGCTTTGCTGGAAAGCAAAAGACGCTAGCACTCGGTGTATATCCAGCAATAAGTCTATCATTTGCACGAGATCGGCGCGAAAAGGCGCGCAAATTGTTAGCATATAGCGCAGACCCTAGTGTTACCAAAAAAGCTAAAAAAATCGCAGTTCGGGCGTTGGCAGATAACAGTTTTGAGATTATCGCTCGTGAATGGTTTATGAGCCGATCGCCCAACTGGAAAAAGGACCACTCAAGCAAGATCATTGCTCAGTTTGAAAAAGATATTTTTCCGTGGTTAGGTGCGCGCCTTGTAGAGAAAATAATTTCTCCGGTATTACTAGCAGCAATTAAACGAATTGAAAACCGTGGTGCTCTGGAAACCGCACATCGCATCCTTTCCTATTGTGAGCAAATATTTTGTTATGCCATAGCAACAGGGCGCGCGCTACGTGATCCAACAACCGGTCTGCGAGGAGCATTATCTCCTATGAAAGAAAAACACCATGTATCGATTACTGCCCCAAAGCTCATAGGCAAACTACTTCGCAACATAGAAGGGTATCAAGGGGCATTCATAACACGTTGTGCGCTACAGCTTGCCTCTTTGGTATTCTTGCGCCCCGGCGAACTACGCAAGGCAGAATGGGCAGAAATTGACCTTGATAAAGCAGAATGGCGCATATCTGCTGCGCGCATGAAAATGGATGTTATGCATATAGTTCCTCTTGCTTCTCAATCCGTTGCGATCCTACGTGAGATTCAACCACTAACCAGTACAGGAAAATATGTCTTTCCGAGTGCACGTACTACCATCCGTCCGATGAGTAAAAATGCTGTGCTGGGGGCATTGCGGCGCGTGGGCTATATCACCGACGAAATGAACGGACATGGTTATAGAGGCATGGTCAGTATCCTGCTAAATGAACAAGGTTGGAACAGAGACGCAATTGAACGACAACTGGCACATGGGGGACGACGGGATGGCGTACGAGCGGTTTACAACTACACAGCATACCTTTTAGAACGCAGGAAGATGATGCAGGCATGGGCAGATTATTTGGACAAACTCCGGGCTGATGCGGATGTGGTACCGCTGAGCGCTTACAAATAAATATCTAGCAAGAATGGCAATAGGTCACATTTCTAAAAATCCAAGCGTAATGAATCTGTTGGTACATTTGTTGGTACATTGAAAACTAATAATATATAGATCGGCTTAGAGTAAGGGTTGTAGCCTGTACAATAATGCTACAGCCAAATGAGCAATCTCTTTGGCTAAATCACCATTGGGTATTTTTCTAGAATTTTTTTCGTCAAAATTGGAGAAAAGAAAAAGGAGTTGGCACTACATTGATAGGGGTGAGGTTGATCCAGACTAGGCATACGCCCAACTAACCCTTAATATGATTTAATCATGGGATATTTACAGATAAATATCTAGTGAGAATGGCAATAAGTCACATTTCTAAAAAACTCATGCATAATGAATCTGTTGGTACATTTGTGGCTACTTTGAAAAAAAGTAAAGTTTAAGTGGTACGTGGTGTGGGTTACAGCCTGTAGTGTGATTCCCACAGCGACATCGAACCTTTACGTTTACGTAAATTAGTCCATATTGTACCTGCCTTAGTTCTATTTGTTTCACTAGTATTAGATACTTTTCACCTAAAAATCTTCTAATCCCACCACTTTTTTTGAATATAGATTCTCGTTAAAAGATAGGTTGTTTTCATTTATCCCTCGTAAGCAGCCACCCTTCAAAAACCTTGTTACAGAGAACTGCAGGCGACCTCTTGGCCCTTAGCAGCGCAATAGCGTCCAGGGCCTTCATACCATTCTCAATCAATGCCAATGCAACAACTAATCCAGACCTATTTAATCCCGCCTGACAATGCACTAGAGTAGGCCCATAGCGCCTGTAAGCATTCACACACCTGGCTAGGGCATACAGGCGATCTTCACTAGGAATTTCTAATTCATCATTGAGATGTACTCGCGTGTGTACTTGAAATTTAGCTATCTCGTAAGGTTCCCACCAAGGGTACAAACTTACTAAATTTACTATGTATTCAAATTCGTCTGGTGCTGCTTTAACAGGGCATCCACCCATCCATAAATTATCCTCAATATGCGAAAACAATGGAACCTTGAACGGAGTATCCCCATGTAAGGCAATCCCCTCAATATGGTGTGATGTTAGATCAGCTAGTTTCATTTCTTTTCTTCAATATTGTTGCATTGATATTTGACAAAGATACTCTATTTAGGAGGATGTATTTGAGATTCTTGCTCAAGGCGGACAATTGTCAAAATTGGAGAGAGGAAAGGGAAGGGAAACCTAGTTAGCAGGGGAGCGGCTAATCCAAGACTAGGAGTAGCCTCCTATTAAATTTGTTGAGATGTCGTGAATCATTACATTCTCCTATTATTTGTGTTTTCCTCTTACAAATAAGTTATCAAGTTTAATAAAACCTTCGCGGCAGTATGTTTCCTTAAGTTTCTTTTTGAGTTTTTCATAAACAATCTGCTTAACGCGTTTCTTCATAGATTCAGGATCAGGGTTGGCAACCTTCCATTTAACCTTGCTTACGTCTATACCTGCCATCATTACCTCCCTTGGCATGGTCACTATTACAGTATAAGTAAATAACTATGTTCCATTTTGGAAAATGTTAGTTACAAAATCTTCTTTTACCTAAGGAATTTTAGGTTGTTTGTGTATGCAAACAAGAATAAAGAGACAAAAAATATTAAGGTATAGTTAATCTGATTCACGATTAGTTCTCTTTTAAAATTAACAAACAGCAAAAACTTTTTTCTTTTGCTTATCTTTTCTGGTCAACCATAGTTTATTTTATAATTAAATTCATTGAAGTTATAAAATTTTGTTTAGTTATAGCTCCTAAAACTAAAATATCATGAATTTTTCAATTTTTGCGTAGAATTTGGTTATCAGCGAAACTTTACAAATTATCTATAATAGTGTGAAATTCTATAGAATTGAATTTATATATAGTCTGCACTAATAAAGATAAGATAGTTGCTAACTAACGTGGCGCAGGTCATTGATTTAATAATGTTTAAGATTGCTGATTAAAAATGGTTTTCCTCGAAATTTATAGTTACAGTAGCAATGATTACCTTTGAGAGAAATATGAATTCTCGTTATGGGAATAAAATTTTAGCTTTGATAGTTTTTGTAATAGGTATTTGGTCTTCACTTCCGATACAAGCCGCTGTGCGGGAATATTGGGTTGCTGCAGAAAAAATGTCCTGGGATTACGCCCCTTCTGGTCAAAATCTAATTAATCCTGATGCTGGGCTCGGTGTATGGGGAAAGTCCCTAAAGTACACAAAATATCGCTATATAGGTTATACAGACGGTAGCTATACTATTCCTTTACAACAAGCTGAATGGATGGGGATATTGGGTCCCCAGTTGCGAGGTGCGGCGGGGGGTACCATAATGTTCATTTTCTGAATAAAACAGACCGCCCGCTTTCCATGCATCCTCACGGGATGCATTATAGTAAAAATGAAGAAGGAGCAGATGGCGTTAGCGCAGGAGCCAGCGTACCACCGAATGGTTCCAATATTTACAGGTGGGCTGCAGATGAAGCTGCAGGCCCAGGACCCAGTGACCCTTCTACAATTGTCTGGCTTTATCACTCTCATGTCATGGTTGGGGAAGAAATAAACCTTGGTCTGATTGGCACACTCGTCATTACTCGAAAGGGTATGGAAAATTCCGCTTCTAATCCTTTTCAACGGGATGTAGATCACGAGTTTATCTCATTGATCATGAGTTCAACGAAGAAAACAATGAGGAAAGCGGGATGAAACATGCAATTAATGGTCGCATTTTTGGTAATCTCAAAGGATATGAAGCCAGCATGGGAGAACGCGTTCGTTGGCATGTCACTGTACTAGGTAACGAACAGGATAACCACACCATTCACTGGCATGGACAAACAGTACTTGATCACGGACGCCGAACCGATGTGATTGAAGTGCTACCTGCTAGTATGGCTTCAGTCGATATGGTTCCTCGCTCGTCAGGAAACTGGCTTTTGCATTGCCACGTCAACGACCATATGACGGCAGGAATGTCTATGCGATTTCACGTATTACCGTAACAGCAGTGCGGTTTTTGTGCGCATACATTGAGGAAAACCTAGCTAAAAACGGTCTCGAGTTAATTCAAGATATAGTTTTAGTAATACCCACTTAGGGTCGTTATCAGCCATGCATTGATAAATGGTTTGTGTCAAAAGCAGACATCTAATACTAAACTTACTGGTAAGTTAAAGTCCCATTTTATCGTCACCAGATAGGCTAAGGGTCATTACGTTTATTTGAGTGAGTAGTAACCTTTTGAGTTAAGACCCCTTATGGAGGATTTATGAAAACTATATTACTTGTAATGTTTCTTGTCATTTCAACAAGTGCTTTCACTTTAAAAAATGGGAACAAATCGCACAGCAACAACAGATTTAATTGAATTAGTTATCCATCGATGGTGGAATACACTGTATTATTCTGCCGCATATCCAAGCGCTTACCCGTTCCTACAATGCTGCAAGGAACGGGTGTAGGCGTGCATGCAGTCGCCCCAGGAGGCCGTTCGCCTCTATACCATCCATCTGATGTAATAGATGACATGGTTACAAAAAAATGGAGAACACGATATGAAAAATTACTATTTCATCGGTCTTATTCTGATTTTTGTTTTACCGAGAGTGCATGCAACCGACCTGAAAATTGGCTCTCTTACCTTGTCGATTGGAATGGAGCAAGCCGACGTAATGGAGGAGCTTCGTTCTCGTTTTCATATAGTTCGAGTTTTAGGTGCCAAAAGTATGTTTTTCGTGTCTGAGGATAAAGCAACCAAGGCTCGGCCTATTGGTAGCCTAGCGTTTGAGAACGGCCAAATTTCCTGGATAGAGAGAAATTGGGGGACTTTTTCCGGCAGGATTAGCCCTGTTGAGGTTACCAAAGCGCTTTTATCCGCCATGGAGAGCGCCAAGACCTTATCAGGTTCATCTGCAGTCATTAGTACTAGTGTTAAACGTAGCCATGGCGCAGAGTTCAAGTCGGTCCATTTCGTTTTTCCCGATCGCAAGATCATTGTGGTTACAACAAATGGTGATGCCGAGCGTGGTCAACATGTGCGCATTTATGAAAGGGTCGACAACAATGACGTTCAACACTACGTTAATCAATTACCACCAGCATTGCCTTGTGATCCGAATCGTCTAGATAAGGACACTTTGTCATGGGATCCACTAGTAGGGCATTTACAGGCAAATAGCCAGCAAAATGAGTAATAAGTCACATTTCTAAAAACCCCAAGCGCAATGAATCTGTTAGTATATTTGCTAGTATCTTGAAAGCAGATAATATATAGACCAGCCTATGGTTGAGGTTGTAGCCTATAGTGTGATTCCCGCCGCCGATCGGTCATCATTATGAGCATTGCATTTATTTCGCATCCAGACTGTATACTGCACGAGATGGGCCCCGGCCATCCTGAGAACCCGGAACGCTTGAAGGCCATCGAAG
>SMXG01000071.1 GCA_004356775.1 Betaproteobacteria bacterium
CCGGAAGGTTAAATGATGCGGTTAGCCCTGGTCTTCGGACTTTGGCGAAGCTGTTGATTGAAGCCCCGGTAAACGGCGGCCGTAACTATAACGGTCCTAAGGTAGCGAAATTCCTTGTCGGGTAAGTTCCGACCTGCACGAATGGCGTAACGATGGCGGCGCTGTCTCCACCCGAGACTCAGTGAAATTGAATTCGCTGTTAAGATGCAGCGTAACCGCGGCTAGACGGAAAGACCCCGTGCACCTTTACTATAGCTTCACACTGAACTTTGGTTATGTTTGTGTAGGATAGGTGGGAGACTTTGAAACCAGGACGCTAGTTCTGGTGGAGTCAACCTTGAAATACCACCCTGATGTAGTTGAAGTTCTAACCCAGGCCCGTTATCCGGGTCGGGGACAGTGTGTGGTGGGTAGTTTGACTGGGGCGGTCTCCTCCCAAAGAGTAACGGAGGAGTACGAAGGTGGGCTCAGTACGGTCGGACATCGTACATTGAGTGCAATGGCATAAGCCCGCTTAACTGCGAGACTGACGGGTCGAGCAGATACGAAAGTAGGTCATAGTGATCCGGTGGTTCTGTATGGAAGGGCCATCGCTCAACGGATAAAAGGTACGCCGGGGATAACAGGCTGATACCCCCCAAGAGTTCACATCGACGGGGGTGTTTGGCACCTCGATGTCGGCTCATCACATCCTGGGGCTGTAGCCGGTCCCAAGGGTATGGCTGTTCGCCATTTAAAGTGGTACGTGAGCTGGGTTTAAAACGTCGTGAGACAGTTTGGTCCCTATCTGCCGTGGGCGCTGGAAGTTTGAGAGGACCTGCTCCTAGTACGAGAGGACCGGAGTGGACGCACCTCTGGTGTACCGGTTATGACGCCAGTCGTATTGCCGGGTAGCTAAGTGCGGAAGAGATAACCGCTGAAAGCATCTAAGCGGGAAACTCACCTCAAGATGAGACTTCCCGGGGGTTAAACCCCCCTAAAGGTTCGTCGAAGACTACGACGTTGATAGGTCGGATGTGGAAGCGCAGCAATGTGTTGAGCTAACCGATACTAATATGACCGTGCGGCTTGATCCTATAACCTTGAGAAAACGTGGCGTGTGAAGATTAACAGGATATTAATCAGCTCTTAATTTCACCCAAAACGTCAAATAGTTTGTTTGTGTTCTAATACAATTTACCCAATTTCCAATTTACTTCTTCCAGATTTAGGCTTGTTGGTTAAGAAATCAGGAATCTAATAATCATTTTCGTCTATCACTTTCTGATTATAGTTACGCTTGGCGGCCATAGCGCTTTGGACCCACCCCTTCCCATCCCGAACAGGACCGTGAAACGAAGTTGCGCCGATGATAGTGTGCACTACGCATGTGAAAGTAGGTCACCGCCAGGC
Source organism: Betaproteobacteria bacterium (assembly GCA_004356775.1). Classification (GTDB taxonomy): domain Bacteria; phylum Pseudomonadota; class Gammaproteobacteria; order Burkholderiales; family Nitrosomonadaceae; genus BJGV01. The sequence continues at coordinate 1,393 of SMXG01000071.1, forward strand.
ACCTTACACTCTTATAATAAAAAAGCCCCTACACGTCAATGTCGGGGCTTTTTTATGTAGAATACTCTGGGATGGCTGAGGCAAATCACTTCTTAAACGAAGTACCATAACTAGAACAAAACATTTGATGCTGACCATCCTCAGGATAGTAAGATACAAACTCCGGTTATAAATATAATAGCATGACAAAACAGCATGAAAATTACTATCCGGGTTTGTAGGTTGCCAACAATTGTTGCAGCCAGCTTCCTGATGGAATCAAAGTGTGCTCTCCCCCTCAGAATCATTTCCATACCTTTAAAGAATGCAAACAACCACAATAAAATACTGCAAAATCTCCACAAATTTTATTTTAATCCGGAGACTAACTTTGAATGAGTGGATCAGTCACCCCATGATACAAAGTATTATTGCTCCTTTCATCGCCGCACTGATTGCTTCTGAATTATTCAATCGTCTGCGATTATCAGGGCTCGTTGTGATTGCTGGATTCTGTACAACTGTTTATCTTGTTGCAGATTTCAATTTTGAACCGCTCTCTGCCATCAAAAAAATTATTCTGTCTGGGCTGATTGCTGCCGCCATCGGAGTATTGCTTGATTCAACACAAAATAACTGGCGGTTTATGCTTTACCTGATTGTAATCGCTTGCTGTAATGTGGTGTTATGGGTGTTGTGGCCAGTATTACAGCAAAAAGAAATACAGGAGGCATCAATATATGGAATTGGTATAGTTACCTACGTAACGTGGGTGGCAATTCTCATGGATCGCCTCGCTACCAAGCCAGCACGCGCTGGCTCAGCAGGAATGGGATTAGGCATGGGTACCGGTATATCCGCATTATTCAGTGCATCAGCGCTGTTGGGACAACTTGGGCTTTCCATCGGTATAGCCTGTAGTGCTTACCTTCTAACTCAGTTAGTGAGTGGAAGGCCTTTCTTTTGTGGAAGAACGTTCACTTTGCCACTATCGCTACTGTGTGGATTAATTGCACCAGCTACGATGGTGCTCGCTCAGATGCCCTGGTATTGCCTCCCTGTGTTAGCCGCTATTCCGTTAGTTGCACACGTTCCGTTGCCAAGAAATTGGTCACTACGCCAGCAGATCATTGTGTTGTCAATACTCACATTAATCATTGGCTCCGCTTCTATTTTACTTGCATGGAGCAAAATCTGATGGATTTCTATATGACCCGTATAACTACAATGATTAAATAACTATTTTCCGCTTATATTAACTAATTATTCTCTATCCACTTAAAAAAGGAAATGCCATGTTTCATATAACGACTACATTGCTTGCTTCATTCTTCTTCTTCAGTGCTAGTGTATCTGCTGCAACGGACACTTATACCATTGACCCATCGCATACCTATACTCACTTCTCCGTCAGCCACTTAGGATTTTCCATTATGCGCGGTCGATTTGACCAAACCAGCGGGCAACTTACTATCAACCGAGCCGCGAAGACAGGATCGGTTGATGTAATTATTGAGACAGCTTCGTTAAATACTGGCCTGAAAAAACGAGATGACCACCTACGCTCCCCGGATTTCTTTAATACGGCTGAATTCCCTAAGGCAACCTACAAATCCACTGTGATAAAATTCAATGGAGACATCCCCACTACGGTCGAAGGAAGACTCACATTACTCGGTGTTACGAAGTCAGTAACCCTTGCCATCAAAGCGTTTAAGTGTGGAAAAAATCCTATGAATCAAAAATCCATGTGCGGAATTGACGCCACGGCGAATATAAAACGTTCAGATTTCGGCATGAGTTACGCACTGCCAGGCGTGGGTGATAATATTAAACTCACAATAGAAGTAGAAGCTTACAGAGATTAGATACACTAATTAAACCTGGAATCATTTCTTTACCCTCATTTTCCTGTAAAGATTCTTGATTCTTCTCAAAGGAAGATCTAAGTTACTATGTCCTAGACATGTTTAGTCCTGCCACATAAATAGATCTACCAGTGTATTAAATTATACTAACGTACAAGTTTTTTAACATAAAATATGTCTATGTATGTCTATGCGGCTTAATCGATTTCCTGTTCTTACCAATTCAGATAATAGTTCTAATAAAAAAGCACGGTATATTACATATACCGAATGGGGAGATCCGGATAATACTCACATCGTCGTTTGTGTCCATGGTATGACGCGCAATTGCCGCGACTTCGATTTCCTTGCGCAAGCGCTGGAAACTAACTGTCGCGTGATTTGTGTAGATGTAGTAGGACGAGGACAAAGCGACTGGCTGACCAACATAGAAGATTATGATCGTTATGCGCTCTATCTGTCAGATGCGGTAGCATTGCTCGAGCATATAGGCGCATTGGGAAACAGCACCGTTCAACTGGACTGGGTAGGCATATCAATGGGCGGACTTATCGGCATGATGATGGCACTTCAGCCAGAATTACCAGATCTTATACGCAGACTTGTTATGAGCGACATTGGCCCGTTAATTCCAGCCATGGCTTTAGCAGAGTTGTTTGACAACGTCGGCAAAGATCCACGATTCAACAGTTTCAACGAGTTTAAAGCTCATATAAAAGAAACATCGTCCTCGTACGGTCATCTAACCGATGCCCAATGGCACCATCTCGCGGTATATAGCGCGCGTAAATTTGACAATGGAACATACGGCTTCAACTATGATCCTGGAATAGCTGTAAGTCTAAAAAAACATGTGTCCCATGATATCAATATGTGGACACAATGGGATGCATTAAACATCCCAACGTTAGTATTACATGGCGTAGAATCCAACGTACTACACCCAGATACTGTGGCAGAAATGCAAGTACGTAGGTCTATGGCACAGATAATAGATTTTCCTAATATAGGCCATGCACCCATGCTTTTAAGCAATGACCAGATCATATTGGTGAAAGACTATTTGCTGGCGCCTGAAGATACGGTCGCATTGTCCTAATTATTAAGCTTTAACCACTCCTTCTTCTAGATACTCAAGTTAAATTAGTAAAAGATTTTTCTTTAATACTAACAATGGGTGCTTCTTTCCTGTCCCACAAAAAATTCTGTACTTGTTGAAAACAATTAAACAACTGCTCCCCACCGTTTCCTAATACCCGTAGTACAAAACCATTTGCAGCCATTTCAGAAATTCCAAAAGAAATATTCTCCTCATATTCCATGATTTTTAGAATCTCTTCTATAAGCTCGTGGGCAGCACTTCTGCCTGTATTTAGATATATAAAAGTAGCTTGGTGTGTGTATCCTTCTAACTGAATAATTGTATTTACAGGAACTACCTGAGGTTCCAATATTATCTTATCTTTTAGAATTAATTGATTATTAAAATAAATTTCTGTCATATTTTGAAAATAAGTGAACCTGAATATTTCTCCAAAAATTTCTCTACTAGGGGAAATAAATTCAGAATTTTTTCTACCGCAAGTTATGATTTCACTTAGAATTAATTCACAATTCTTTTCTAGATGAATGATAGTATGGTTCCTGAATATAGAATTTTCCTGTGGAACAACTGGACGAGGAACGTAACAAAAAACGCTATTAGGTGCGAGTTTTACCTTCGTTACCTGTGACGAACCTTCCTTCATGTTAAATAATCGTTGGTAAGATTGCGTCTGTAACAGAAATCGGCTGTTTTCCTCCACATCGATGATTATCTCGTGGTTATCAGTATCTAATAAACCAGGAGAAGAACTTCCAAGCATCATGTATAAACTATCATCATCTTTAATTTGCCCAACATTAGTAATACGAAAAGGTACACTAACATAGCTATCTATCAAGTAAGATTTACCCTCTTTAAAACCTGCCTTAATATATAAATTAGCCATTGTACTCATTGCAGAATAAACTTTATGATTCTATATTCTCTGCTTCTAATAATAAAAGTTTCTGATTTATTCAGTCGTTCCATCAGATAGAACACCAATTATAAAAAAGGTGTAATCTCTAACAAATCAGGATCAGAAGTTGTAACTAGTTATTCCGTTAATTCCTCCTGCTCATACCAACATATTCCAGAATTTACGTAAATGGGCCTAAACATGTTTTAATCCACTTCATAAAGAGTTCAGATCGTATTATATCCGCCACAACTAAAATGTACTTATCATCCTTAGAATCACAAGTCAAAGATTTATATTTTAGGTATATAAATATTATTACTGTTAGTAAAATGAGTCAGGTAGAGCGCATGCTCATGTTTTCCAGCATGTTATGCGTTATCACTGTAGCCAACAAATTAAACTTTCGGAAGGTGAAATGCAAAATTTATTCAAGTCTACTCAATTGATAGGCGAAATAATGATGAGCCAAATTAGAATCCCAGCATTTGCAATAACGTAGCACTTCCCTTTCTTACATTTTTTCGATATTATATAAGCTATTTAGTTTTAGCTGTCCTTAACTATCCTTCTGAAAAAGAAAATTTAACAGATTCTTATATACCATAATGACGTACCAGCGTCCCGCACAATGCTAGTAGTTAAATTTAATACCTGAAAAGATCCCCATGAGTCAGAAAATTCATAACGTCTCCGACGAGACATTTGAGGCAGAAGTATTACAGTCATCCGTACCTGTGCTGGTGGATTACTGGGCAGAATGGTGTGGCCCATGCAAGATGATTGCACCCATTCTGAACGAAGTGGCCGGAGAATATGAGGGACGACTCAAAGTGACTAAGCTTAATATTGATGAGAACAAGACCACACCAGATAAATTCGGTATTCGGGGTATCCCAACACTAATGCTATTCAAGAACGGTAACATTGAAGCAACCAAAGTCGGTGCGCTATCCAAAGCCCAATTGACCACATTTATTGACACCCATATCTAAATTCGCTAGCCTTAGAAGGACTAAGTATTTACTAAGTATTTCTCTGAAGCTGGATTCAACCAGCTAAGTTGCTCTTAATTCTTGCACTACCTACACCTATAACCCCATCACCATTCTAATACTCCCTAACACATTGCATGCCCCACTAACGTCACACACTACGCTTTCTTTATCTTCGAGTTCAGCTAATGCATTTATCCGACCTTAAAAATCATCATGTCACCGAACTTGTAGAAATGGCTATCAGCAATCAAATCGATGGCGCTAACCGGCTGCGAAAACAGGATTTGATTTTTGCTCTGCTGAAGAACCAAGCACGCAAAGGAGAAAGTATTTCTGGCGAGGGTACTCTAGAGGTGTTACAGGATGGTTTCGGTTTTCTCCGATCACCTGACGCATCCTATTTGGCTGGACCCGATGACATTTACGTTTCCCCCAGCCAAATCAGACGCTTCAACCTACACACCGGAGATACGATAGATGGCGAAATCCGAACCCCAAAGAATGGCGAACGCTATTTTGCGCTAGTAAAGGTGGAAAAGGTCAACAATGAGCCACCGGAAAACTCCAAGCACAAGATCATGTTTGAAAATCTTACCCCGCTATTTCCTACACGACGACTTCTCCTTGAACGTGACATCAAGGCCGAGGAGAATGTTACTAGCCGCATCATTGACCTTATTGCGCCCATTGGAATGGGACAGCGGGGCCTGCTCGTATCAAGTCCCAAGTCCGGAAAAACCGTGATGCTACAACACATCGCGCATGCGATTGCTTCTAATCATCCTAATGTTGCTCTTATGGTGCTACTAATTGATGAACGCCCCGAAGAAGTAACTGAGATGATCCGCTCGGTTAGAGGAGAAGTTATTTCGTCCACATTTGATGAACCGGCAGTACGCCATGTACAAGTAGCTGAGATGGTTATTGAGAAAGCTAAGCGCCTAGTAGAGCACAAGCAGGATGTAGTGATACTATTGGACTCAATTACGCGCTTAGCACGCGCGTACAATACTGTAATTCCCGCCTCTGGCAAGGTGCTTACTGGTGGGGTTGATGCTAATGCTCTACAACGTCCCAAACGATTCTTTGGCGCTGCACGAAATATAGAGGAAGGCGGCTCCCTAACCATCATTGCAACTGCACTAGTTGATACTGGTTCACGCATGGATGATGTAATATACGAGGAATTTAAAGGTACCGGTAACATGGAAATCCACCTTGACCGACGCATGGCAGAAAAACGCACCTACCCTGCCATCAATGTCAACCGCTCGGGCACACGCAAAGAAGAATTACTTATCAAACCAGATGTACTACAAAAGATTTGGGTACTACGCAAACTACTCTTCCCAATGGACGACGGGGAAGCAATGGAATTTCTGCTCGACAAAATAAAAGCTACAAAAAACAATAGCGATTTCTTCGATTCGATGCGAAGGGTGTAAAATAACTGCAAAATAAAATCATAATTAAAAAATGGTGTTAGTCCTCTCGATTTGATGCAGTGTGCTTTTCTCTTTGATATTATATTAAGTATGGATCCCAACAAAACCTAACTAGTTTGTAAGTATCCATGCTAGTGGAGATAAAACAGCTGCACCTATAGTTGCAACCCATTCCATATTAAAGGATAATACGCGCCTTCCCGTTTCTCAGCCCACAGAGTAGTGGCACAAATAAGGATACGAACAATGAAAGCTGAAATTCATCCAAGCTACCAGGAAATCACCGTGACGTGCAGTTGTGGTAATACGTTCCAGACCCGTTCTACCATGGGTAAACCTCTGCACATTGAGGTGTGTTCCGTTTGTCATCCATTTTATACAGGAAAACAGAAAATTGTTGACACTGCCGGACGAGTTGAGAAATTTAGGAAAAAATACGGTAGCAAAGCAGGAGAACAGGTAGCATCTTAAGAGTACGTTTTATACCTTTCAAAAGGAAGCCTAGAGCTGCTTTTTTATTCTTTGAAAACAAGATTGAATTGCCATGACAACAAAGAATTCTTGCTACTAGAAGTGGCACCTCGTTCGACGAGTTCATCCTTCATCAAGTATGGATCGTCAATTCGATTAACAGATTCTAGGGATTTACTGAAGCTAAGTGAAAGTTTTAAAAGTGTGTTTATCGGTTAAAGCTATCACTGCCGAGAATCTCAGCTACTCTGAACTGGCTAAATTTTAGCTTTTAGCAAAGTATGCAAAAAAATATCATGCGCTTACTTAACCACCTCTATTCTAGAGGCGAATCAATATCCAACTAGGTCGTCAAGATAGTGAAATAAAGAGAACTTCTGTCAATTCGAGGTTCTAAGTTAGCTTATTTACCAACTATCCGTGAAGATGAATGGATAAAACATAGATAAACAACTATTTTTCGGGGTAATTTAAGGAAACCGTAAAAGTCATTCGACAAAGATACGTCCTGAGTCGAATTCAACAATTTTACCCCTTCAGTGAACGGATTCTGAGAAGCCTTGCGCTCGGAAATCAACCCCATCCTACCTGCACGCGTATTGATTCACTGCTGTGCGAACTTCTTAGCGCAAATCGTCCTTTCCCGATTCGCCCCATCAAATCGATCATACCGATTCGACCCAAGTAGCAGTTCGCTACCTAGTAGCACACCAGGTCAATCAGATTATCAGTGGTAAGTTCGCTGTAGATTTAGAATTTAGTTTTCACCAAATTTGATTGCATTATAACCACCATTGTTTTCAGCCATTTTCTGTTTAACGATATCGGCCTCCAATAGTCACAGTAAGGTGGTAGCCACCGGTCAAATCAGCACTGATATGGTGATCCTTGTCAGGAGTTTTGAATGCTGAGTTCCAGATATAAGCCCACAGAACCGTCCCCATTCCAAGTTCATGTGCATATGAAAATGCTTCAGAAACTTCCTTGATTGCCGGCGCGATTCCTCTGAGCCGAAAAATACTGTCGTCCCGACCGCACAGGTGCCCATCTCAATAGCCTGATCCACGTTGGTAAACAAGGTATGGTCGTACTTATTTGGGAAAATTAGCAACTCGTTATGGTGATTTTAAGAATGAAAGAAATCTTGTGAGGAAATAGCGCCGTACCACTATTCCTAGCCCCTAGAGTAGATGCCACTGTATTGCAACCTTCTTCAATAACAAGTCTTGTGATTCGCGGGGTCAAAAAACATTGGGTTAGATGTAAACAATGCTCCGGCTGAATGCTCAACGCCCTGATCCACCGGCAACATAGACAAATATCCACTACCTGCCAAGCATTTGTAGTTGTACAGTGCCTGTAAATTACACAATACACTTGGTTTTCGGTCACTTGTTGCCATTACTAGATCAACAAAGTCTACCCCGATACATGTAGCCCATTCTTTGGCGCACCTTTACATACGTGGCTTATGAACTGTCGGCTTCATCGACCAGTATCGCAGTAATAGCGGTCATTTTTCCTCTTGTAAGTTTTCTAAATTCATCCTCTCACATATCTACAAAACTAATTCCTAAAAGCTAAATTATTTATTCTCTGACAAAATAAAGATCATCGATAATCACACCATCTATGTCTATTTCCTTGCAATAGTCATACTCTGTCTTTGTTACCAAACCATAAACAAAATTGTAATAGCCAGCCGTTGCAGCTTGCTTCAACAGAATATCATCTAGAATGTCGTAATCCCATACGATATGATTGATTCTAGCATTACCACTACAGTCGAACAGCATGGAATTAAGGTTCTGAGGAGGATGTGCTATCAACAAGCCACAATCTACCTTGAGTATTTATGCGTAAACTACTACCACATCGTGACGCAATGAAGTTACAAGAATGCGGCAGTTAGTTTGATTCTTCTCCAGTACCTCAATTGCCAATTCTAAAGTTTCCGTGGTCTTAATCTATACGTTCCATATGATTCTAGGAAAGCGCTCAAGAATTTCATCTAGAGTCGGCACCTTATACCCAATCTCTTGTTCAAGTTCGCTGTGGGCAAGATCAACTACGGCTTTCCCTGATACAACACGATCATGTATTAGTACCATGGTACCGTCACGGTTAATGCGCACATCAGTTTCAATACCATCAACCCCTGGCGCCACTGCTGCTTCGAGGACAGCTAAAGTATTTTTGTAAATTTAGCGTGATATCCTCGATGTGCTATAACCAGCATGATTTTAAAAAACCTATCATCAATACGTATCCCATGTAGACGAAAATATTTCATGTTGTCAGAATACCCCATATCCACACTTTTCCGTCCGATTAATACAACGTATATTGTAGGGTATGCTCTTGGAGAGGGTAATACACAGTCTTACGGTATTGATCACAACAGGTTGGTGAGATACTACGATAATGGTAAAATTCTGCGCCAAACTCTGAGTATTCCGCAAATATACCCGCTGCTAATAGCGTAACCAGCAAGAGTATGCTACGCAGATAGAAAACCATGAAGTAAGTTATTAGCGTACACATAACATGGTTTTCAGATTATTTAGATGATTTCTGTTAAATCTCAATCAAGATACAGCACGATACGAGACTACCTATTATATTATTAGAAGAGGAACGCGCCTTTTCAAGTCGCGGAACGGAAATAATACCTTGGGACTAGTCAGGACTTTATCTGAAAATGTTTTTTGCGCAACTCAGCAAATGTGTTTCCAACATAATCCACCTGTTCCTTGGTATGAGCCGCACTAACGCTACACCGTACTAGTGACTTACCTTCTGGTGCAGCTGGTGGTAATATCAAATTGACATAGATGCCATAATCAAACAGGCCTTTCCACAGCATCAACGCCTGCTGAGGACTATCAAGTATGGTCGCAATAACTGGCCCAGGTTCTGGGCCAAGTTGATAACCCAGCTCATCTAGACATGAATAAAGTTTCCGGGCGTTCCTCCAGAGTTGACTACGTAACTTAGTACCGTCTCGCAGTAACTTGAGCGCAGCTCTTGTTGATGCGATAGTGGCTGGGGAAGGTGACGCTGTAAATATATAAGGGCGACTGACATATCGCAGTTGATCAAGCTGCAAATGATTGCTAACGCAGTAACCGCCTATACTGCCAAGACTTTTACTAAAAGTACCAGTGATAAAGTCAACTCCATCGATAAGTTCTGTCTCTTCTACAAGACCCTGACCAGTCTTACCCAATACCCCAAGTGAATGTGCCTCGTCAAGAAGAAGAATGCTGCCGTAAGAATTCTTTATTTTGACAATATCTACAAGAGGCGCCTGATCGCCTAACATGCTGTAGATTCCTTCAACGATAATCAAAGTGGATCTCGTCCTCTCCCCTAACCGCCGAAGACGCTTTTCCATATCCGCCATATCATTGTGCCGGAATCTAATTATCTCGGCACCGCTCAAACGACATCCATCATAGATACTGGCATGAGAATCCCCATCAATGAGAATCACATCGTTTGCACCAGCCAAGCCAGAAATCATCGCAAGATTTGCCTGGTACCCAGTTGTAAAAACTATACTTGATCGGCAATGATAGAAGTCTGCGAATTCTTGCTCAAGGGCACGATGTCCGATATAGTTACCATTTGCCATACGTGATCCAGTTGTGCCAGTGCCTTCACTATCTATCGCCTTATGTGCTGCTTGCAGACACTCCGGAGCGAAGGTAAGCCCTAGATAGTTGTTCGTACCGAAGAACAGAATGCGGCGACCACCAACGCTTGCCTCAGTTGATGAATAAACCTCTTCTATAGGCATACCGAATACATCAATCCCTTCTGGCAACACCGCCTTTCTAGCAGCGGCGACGGTATCTAGTTTATCTAACAAACTCATTATGATGCTGATTTAATTTTGTGGATTAAGTCCGCCAGATCACGAACAGTACGAACATCTGCAAGGATATTTATTGGTACAGAAATATCAAACTCATCTTCGATTTCCATAATTAAATTTAATAACTTGACGGAATCAATCGCTAGCTGATCAATGAGTTCTGACTCTGGTACGATCTCTACACCGGAGCTAGCAAAGTGTTCAAGATGATGGCAAAGATTCTGCAGGATATTGTTGTAGTCATGTGCCATAGTCTAACTCTGATAAGTAGTAATAATTGACGTGTACGAAGATTAGGTAGCTTGGGGCAAGGCATCACGTAATCGGACGCAAGGATGCCAACATGGCAGCGCCTGAGTTAAAGGTGAAATGTCACATACCCAGTCCGGATGTCTTATCTCGCGTACCTTTCCAGGCGTTAACATTGGCGCATATTGCAACACTCGAGCCAACCATAGATTAATATTTGCAACTAGTAAAACAAGTGATGTTGGCAAAAAAAAGCAGCGTACTGGTCTCCCCCAGACCTCTTGTGCAATAGAGGTCAAGGATTTACAATCATATCCTCCCGGCATCCCGTCATCAAGCTCATAGACACCCTGTGCATGCGAATTTGTGGAAAGCCAACACAGAATAGCCGATACCAAATCACTAACATGTAGAAGACTATAACGTGAAGCTTGACTTCCAATCATGGGTAATATGCCATACCGGGTTGCTCTGAATAGCGAACTGAGCTCTTTATCACCAGGACCATAAACTGCAGTCGGGCGAAAAACTGTCCATGGCATGAAACCTGAACTATCAGCCACGAGCTGTTCAGCCATGTACTTACTGTTTGCATACCAGGAAAGATTTGGCTCTCTAGCAGCCAACGAGGAAATAAGAAGGAATCGCGGGGGTGGATTCTGCTGTACTGTGGTTCGCACAAGGTTGAAAGTACCCTCTACGTTGGTATGAGTGAACTCCTTTAAAGAGCTGCCCCGCACTAGACCAGCACAATGCACGACTGCAGATACATCTTTTACGAGACTCTGCAGGGCAACCTGATCATCCAGATCTCCTGGGATCCATTGTATAAATTCATCGCTAACACGTTGAGTTCGTGTCAATGCCCGAACTTTCCACCCATCTTTGATAAGGGACTGCACGAGCACATGACCGATGAAGCCAGTAGCACCAGTCACCGCTACCGATGATCCTGACATATGAAACTATCTGTCTCTAGACTCGACTGATAGTTGGTCTGCCAGGTCCGTTCGTTGTATAAAACCTTTGCGCGCTTCAAAGCGAGATAATTTGCCAGATGAAGTACGCGGTAAGGTATGTGGTGAAACTAGTTCAACTAAGCAGTTTACACCAAATGCCATATACACCAATCTCTGCAGGCGGCTAGTAAGAGATTGTTGATCTATTACTGAAGTCAAGCGACATTCTATGACTAACACAATTGTTATGATGTCATTAGCATCAGTTATGCTGAAGGCAGATGCCTCTCGTGCTCTTACCTCTGGTTGTTGTTCCGCAAGTTCCTCCACATCCTGAGCACGGATGTTGCGACCATTAACAATAATGACGTCCGTACGACGCCCTGTAATATACAGATTGCCTTCAAGAAGAAACCCAAGATCACCGGTATCTAGCCAGTTACCTGGTTGTAGCGTATTTTTGGTATCTTCTGGGCAATTAAAATAACCAGTCATGATACTGGGGCCATGCACCATTATACTACCTACTCTCAAATCTAAAAGTTCTTGTCCAGCATCATCGACAACCTTGACCATATGACCAGGCAAGGGGCGACCGCAGTTTACAAACTCGTTATATTTCCTACCATCTGCTTGCAACCGTACCGCAATATTCTTGTCTACCAATGTCCCAGCATCAACCCGAAGGCTTTGAAAACCATGACCAGTGTGGGAAAAAGTTACAGCCAAGGTTGATTCTGCCAAACCATAACAAGGTAGAAAAGCATTCATATCAAAACCTGCTGGCGCAAATTTTTCTGCGAAATTTCTTAAGGTATCAGGCCGTATCATCTCGGCGCCTACACCCGCTGCGCGCCAACAACTGAGATCAAGATCCTCTAAATCAGAGTCACGAACCCGTAGGGTACAGAGCTTAAAACCAAATGGTTGACTGAAAGCTATAGTACAGCGATTGCGGCTTATCAACCGTAGCCACTGCAATGGTCGTATTGCAAAATTTTGGGTGGCCATATAGTCAACAGAAACTTGTGCAACCATTGGCGCCATTAGCATACCTACCAAACCCATATCATGATAAAAAGGTAACCAAGACGCAATGCGATCGCTAGAACGCATTTCCAAACCATTACGAACAATGCCCTGAAGATTATTCATTAGTGCACGCTCTGTAATGATGACGCCGCGGGGAGTACGAGTGCTACCCGAGGTGTATTGTAAATAGGCGGTTTCATCAGGCTGGTTTGCCTGTAGTGCTTTATCTAGGACGGGAAGTTTCTCTAATTGCTCCAGCGTACCAACCCATCTCAATCTCTGCAAGCCCTCCGCAGCCTCTTCAAGGAAGTTAATGTAGTCTACATTGGCCAGAGCGGCACTTGCTTGACTGCTCTCAAGAATGCCATGAAGTTGTCGAACATACACCGCGTGACTGCCAAGGTTAACTGGAACTGGCATCGCTAAAGGAATTAATCTGGCGTAACGACACGCAAAGAACAGTTCAACAAACTCTGTGGTTGTATCAGCAACGATCGCTATACGATCACCGCTGGATAGGCCAAGACCCAATAGACGCCGTGCTGAAGCACGAGCATTTTGTCTTAATACCCGGTAAGGAAGGGTTGAACGTAAACTTCCTTTTGCATCGTAAAAATTGTACCCCGTCGTCCCACTGGCAGCATATTCCAGAGCCGCGATCAGAGTATCAAAGTCCGCTAGCCGCTGGACCTGTGAGTTGTCAGTTGGTGTTGGGTTTACTGCTATTGTCAGCTCGTTTGATGTCTGGGAATCCAACGCTTGTGTCATCGAAACATTTAAATTTGCAATTGTTGAACTCAAGGACTTCATCTCCAAATTAATGGTGTTTGTCATTTTTCTTGTAGGATAAAGTAAAGAATTCTGTTTCTAGTCTTAGTGCACTAATATTTAATGTTTTAGTTGCTAAATTATTTACTACTTGACACTTTTTTTCATCTAACGCACAACGCCAATAATTTCTAACGATTAATATGTAGGATGCTTTTAAATACTAGTTGTAAACACACCACAATGACTAGTAAGAAACTCAATGCACCTATTTTGTATGAGTTTTACCCTGATAGAAAGAAATTTCGGGGAATTTAAAACAAGTATGTTGTTTTTTTACAACAGTATATTCAATATCACTGACTCGAAACGAATGCAATGTAACAAGTGTTGTAATGAAAATCTTTTGCACTGTAACCCTACCTAAGAGCCAAGGCACTGATAGAATATGATTCACGTGAGATTTTTCCCTTTTCGCAGAAACATCACTAGGCGCTATAAATCACCATGTTTCTCAAGATCACGATCTCATGCACTTCTGAACCATCAAGCCTAAACACTTCGTGCAACTGCGATAATCATCCAGGTTAATCTAATTAGTAATTATAGCATATTGACACGCAATTTTAATGTCCTCAAAGCGTAGTAACCAGCTTTTTAGCTACCCTCCTCATCATCTTTTAGAATTAGGCTAGCCTTGGTCTTATCTTCCCTAGAAAACATAATACTCAGCAGGATTGATTTTATTTAACCAAGACCAAACCCTCATTCAAATATTCTTAAAAAAACTGAGACACTCTAGACGCAAAACCACTAAGTTCATTTGCTACATTCGAGTGTGTGGGTTTGGATGCTCTGTTTCAGGTCGCCACCCATGCATTAGCTTCCTCTGAATCGCAGAATACTCTGATATCTGCGTCAATGAAAAGATTAGACGCCCAGGCGCTCCAAATTGTCATTGGTTATTGGTAACTACTACAACCCGATTAAATTCACTAGCGTGTTCACGGATAAATCTGATTTCCTCCCATGCTACATCAATTGTATAACTCAACATTTCACACCAATTTAATAGGAGACTTCCCTTACCATCAAAGTGATACTTGAAAAACACTTGTTCTTCAAATTCTTTGTTAGTCGGCCAAGGTATACTCGCCGAAGATGGCAACGTTAGTCACGTTTCCGATTTTCTGAATTGTAATCATGGATTTATCGAAAGAAGATACCAGTATAAATATACTAGTTCAACATAGGCAATAATCTATAGTAGTACAATTTCTGTTTATTGTTATTTGGAAACTGGTCTCGTAGATGTTCTAAGGCTTAGTAGTCCGCCAGCAACGATTAATCCTATGCCAAGCCATGAAGACAACGATAGTACTTCACCCCAAATTAGGATACCCCAAAAACTCGAAAATACTACTGTACTGTAAGCTAGAGTACTCACTACCAGCATTTTTCCAGTACGATACGCTCGTGTCAAAGCTAGTTGTGCTAGTGTCGCGGTGGTACCAATACCCAGCAGCAATAGGAAATTAACCGGTGTAACTGGGTGGAATGTATCGAACAACATCCAAATACTGGTGATGACAGTGCTGATTAGTGTGAAATAAAATACCACTCGCCAGTCAGGCTCTCCCAGATTTCCAAGTTGCTTGATATTTAGATAGGCGAGGGCAGCCAAAAAACCCGAAGCCAAGCCGATTAATCCGCCACTCCACTGGTCTTTTTGTAAAGACGGGTACAGCAGTAAAACCACACCGGCAAATCCGAGCACCACCGCCACTGCAAGCAGCCAATGGAAATGCTCTTTCAGGATCATGGTGGTAAGTAACGTGAAAAAAAGAGGCGAAGTGTAGTTAAAAGTTACAGCCGTAGCTAGTGGCAACTGTGTAATACAGTAGAAAAACATCAATATCGAACCAAGTCCTAAGAATCCTCGCCAGCAATGATTCTTCCAGTATAACGTGGAGAGAGAAAGGCGTCGGACACTAACTATCGAGCAGATAATCAGAAAACCAATCATTGAGCGGTAGAACACCAGTTCAATGCTGGAGAAATGAACCGCACTAAGTTTCACCAATACTGCCATGCAACCAAAAAGGAAGCTAGAGACAAGCATCCAAAGAGAACGCATTAATAATTCAGGGATATGAAGGGATATATGAAACGAAAAATGAAAGTACAAGAGCACTACTCGTCGCGCTCAAACTTAACATTCGATATTTAAAACTTAAAAATATGTGGTTCAATTTCCCGCCGTATAAATTCATGGAAATGCATCATGCCATCTTCCATTGGATGCTGATAAGGGCCAGTTTCATTGACACCTCTAGTATTCAGTGCGCGACGCCCAGCAGTCATTAGCTTACAAATTGTATCGTCCTCTTCCGCAGTTTCGTTGTATGCTGCTTGTTCGGCTTTGACAAATTTGCGCTCAAACAAAGCAATATCTTCGGGATAGTAGAATTCGACCACGTTGGTACAACTCTCTGTTCCTGTCGGCAATATAGTACTAATGACGAGTACATGGGGATAACATTCTAGCATGATGTTGGGATAATAGAGCATCCAGATGGCCCCGTGAAGCGGTGTCTTGTCTGAGGACTGGCGTAACACTTGCTCCTGCCATTTGGCGTAAATCGGCGTGCCGGGGCGAGTAAGAGCATGGCTCACGCCAACAGTCTGCACGTTATACCAATCATCGAATTCCCATTTTAGTTCGCCGGTATTAACAAAATTGCTCAGGCCAGGATGGAATGACTCAACATGGTAATCTTCCAGGAATACCTCAATAAAAGTTTTCCAGTTACAGGAGTATTCCTTTATCTGTACTCGTTCAAGCACATAACCGGAAAAATCAAAATCGGCCAGCACACCTAGATTGGCCATGTCACACGAAACATTGCGCTTACCCGCAAATAACAGACCGTTCCAATTTTGCAGTGAAGTCTTCCCAAGATCAAGACAAAGATTATCGGGAAAGTGTGGTGCGCCTAATAGCTTGCCATCTATATTGTAAGTCCAACGATGTACGGGGCAAACAATATTTCTAGTATTGCCATTACCTTTGAGCAGGAGAGACTGTCGATGACGGCAGACATTGGAAAGCAACTGAATGCCATTTTTGTTGTTAATTAGTACTTTGGCGTTGTCCATCCATTCCAGTACATAATAGTCACCCGCATTCGGTAACATAATTTCATGACCGACATAGCCTGGCCCCTGATCAAACAAGAAATGTTTTTCTAATTCAAGTATATGAGAATCAAGATACCAGCTGACTGGCAGTTGTACCGACGTCTGTGTCAGTTGCGTAATGTCAACGAAATTGGACATATTGGTGCTTTACATCTCCTTGGAGGTTAAGAATTAGCCGCACATAAAATTTTGTATGCTACACAGATTAAATCGGTCAATCGCAGAGGGGGCTGTCCATCCATGAGAAATCTATAATCTACTGCAAAAGGTTGGAATTTGGAAAGAGAATTTCACGTATTTAATTGACCTGACCTAGTTAATTGCGTTACTTTTACCTCTTTCAGAGGAATCACTCACGCATCATTCACACATTAAACTTATCATGACAAAATCCCCCAAACCCGTCAAATCGACCCAACCAGAAAATTTTGAAGCGGGATTGACCGAATTAGAAAGTATTGTGGCTTCGATGGAAGCAGGACAAATGTCCCTAGAAGTTTCGCTCTTAGCACACAAACGCGGTGCGGAATTGCTTCAATATTGCCAAACTACACTACAGAATGCACAACAACAGGTGCGTCTTCTTGAGGCCAATACGCTCAAGAATTTCTCACCACCGGGTATCGATGATCGCTGATTTTCAGGTTTGGTCGAAAAACCATCAGGCACACATAGAAACCTCCCTGGAAACCCTTCTTCCCACTGCAAAATTCTCGCCAGACCATCTGCATGACGCCATGCGTTACGCCGTCCTAGGAGGTGGAAAAAGAATACGTTCACTACTTGCCTTTGCTGCTGGAGAGCTCAGTATGGCAGATGAAGAGCGCGTAACCATCGCTGCCGTTGCGGTAGAATTGATTCATGCATATTCGCTAGTACATGATGATCTGCCGTGCATGGATGATGATGTATTGCGACGAGGTAAGCCTACTTGCCATGTAGAATATAATGAGGCTATCGCTTTGCTAGTGGGCGATAGTCTACAGAGCTTGGCCTTTCAATTGCTAGCTGAATATCGCTTAGCCGTTACTCCACAAGTGCAACTGGAAATGATCAAGCGTTTGGCGCAAGCTGCAGGCTCTCGCGGCATGGCTGGTGGACAAGCGATCGATCTTGCTAACATTGGTAAGACATTAAGTCTGCCAGAACTCGAGTTTATGCATATACAAAAGACTGGGGCACTAATCCGCAGCGCTGTTATGATAGGTGCTTGTTGCGGCAACAGTTTAAATGATTCACAGCTAAAAAATCTTGATCATTTTGCAAAATATATCGGCCTCGCATTCCAAGTCGTGGACGACGTACTTGATACCGAGGCTACTTCGGAAACATTGGGTAAAACTGCTGGCAAGGATGCAAAAAATAACAAACCAACTTATGTAAGTATTCTGGGGGTTAAGCAAGCTCGTAAACTGGCCGAGAAGTTGCGGCATGATGCATATCAAACTCTTGAGATTTTTGGTGCAGCAGCGGCACGATTACGACAAGTAACTGACTTTATAATTCAGCGGGAGTGTTAAGGCTGGCTTCTTCTTCCCTATAGTGAATGAAGATATCTTAATTTTTTAGGATTTAAATGTATCCTCTGCTTGATACCATCAATTACCCCTATCAGCTACGTGAGTTGGAACGCAAGGCACTACCTCAGCTCGCTGAGGAGTTGCGTAAGTTTCTGGTTGAATCAGTGTCTAAAACTGGCGGCCACTTATCCTCCAATCTCGGTACGGTTGAGCTCACTATTGCGTTGCACTACGTGTTTAACACGCCGCATGATCGTCTGGTATGGGATGTTGGTCACCAAACATACGCCCATAAAATCCTGACCGGTCGACGCGAAGGTATGAATAAATTACGCATGCACGGTGGTATGGCTGGATTTCCTCGCCGTGAAGACAGCGAATATGACACCTTTGGTACAGCACATTCCAGCACCTCTATCAGCGCTGCGTTAGGCATGGCAGTGGCGTCACAACTAGAGAAGGCAGGCCGACACGTAGTGGCCATAATCGGCGACGGAGCCATGAGTGCGGGTATGGCATTCGAGGCGTTGAACAATGCCGGCGCCATGGACACCAATTTACTAGTGATATTGAACGACAACGATATGTCGATTTCACCTCCAGTGGGGGCACTTAACAATTATCTCACCAGCCTCTTAACTGGAAAGGCCTACGCCACTGCACGACGTGCTGGGGAGAAAGTGCTCGGCTTAGTCCCGTCTATATTGGAACTGGCCAATCGTACCCAGGAACATGTGAAAGGTATGCTTTCACCGAGCACTTTGTTCGAAGAATTTGGTTTCAACTATATCGGCCCTATTGATGGTCATGATCTTAACAAGCTAGTGACCACACTCAAAAATCTCAAGCATCTCAGCGGGCCTCAGTTCTTGCATATAGTGACACGAAAAGGCGAGGGTTATAAGGCAGCAGAAGACGACCCTATTCTTTATCATGGTGTAACCAAGTTTAATCCAGACGCAGGAATCGTTCCTAAAGCTCCAGGCAAACCTTCCTATACGCAGATTTTTGGCGACTGGCTATGTGATATGGCAGCTCTGGATCGCCGCCTGGTCGGGATCACCCCAGCCATGCGCGAGGGTTCAGGGTTAGTAAGGTTTTCCCAAGAATATCCCGATCGTTACTTTGATGTCGGTATTGCCGAGCAGCATGCGATCACTTTTGCTGCAGGCTTGGCCTGCGATGGTATGAAACCTGTAGTAGCGATCTATTCAACTTTTTTGCAACGAGCATATGACCAGTTGATTCATGACGTAGCCATCCAAAACCTGCCAGTGGTATTTGCCATTGACAGGGCAGGGCTAGTCGGGGCAGATGGCCCTACCCATGCCGGCAGTTTTGATTTGACCTATTTACGCTGCATACCCAATCTTACAGTGATGACTCCTGCGGATGAAAATGAATGTCGTCAGATGCTCTACACTGCATTCCAAATGAACACACCAGCGGCGGTGCGCTATCCACGCGGCGTAGGAACTGGAGTGGTACCAATAAAGGAAATGAAGGCATTACAAATAGGACTTGGCGAGATCTGCCGCGAAGGAGAAAAAATCGCCCTACTGGCATTTGGAAGTATGCTCAAACCTTGCCTAGAAGCAGCGGAAGAGCTGAACGCTACCGTTGCTAATATGCGATTTGTAAAACCATTAGATGACAACCTTGTCGTATTCTTGGCAGCAAACTACAGCCTGCTAGTAACAGTTGAAGAAAACACCATCATGGGGGGAGCAGGTAGCGCCGTGCTGGAATCCCTCGAAAACAGGGGTATCATCACCACCCCAGTGTTACAACTAGGCTTGCCGGATGTTTTCATAGATCAGGGTGACCCTACGCAGATGTTAGTGGATTGCGGACGGGATAAGGATGGAATCGTCAAAGCTATCAGGACAAAACTATCCGAGTAGTTTACTCAACCATTTTTCAGAGTTATGATCACCCTTAGTTGGCTCTACGCCTTTAGGAGATAGGCAACATGAATAAGCAAGTTAAACAAGCCCATTCCCCCATCGACGATGTGCAAAGTACACCGGACACTAGGCATATTGCAATCGATAGGGTAGGTATTAAAGCCATCCGTCACCCGATAAAAGTGGCTGACAAGAACGGTGGCGTACAACACACGGTTGCAGTATTCAACATGTATGTGAATCTGACACATAGCTTCAAGGGTACCCACATGTCACGTTTCGTGGAAATACTCAATAGCCAAGAACGAGAAATTTCTGTTGAATCATTCGAGAACATTCTGCGTACCATGGTAAAAAAACTAGGGACAAGCTCCGGCCATATAGAGATGACGTTTCCCTATTTCATCAACAAATCTGCTCCAATTTCTGGAGTTAAAAGTCTCCTGGATTATGATGTAACTTTCATCGGAGAAATAAAAAATGGCGACTACGAATTTACCATGAAGGTAGTTGTGCCGGTAGCTAGTTTATGTCCATGTTCCAAGAAAATTGCTGACTACGGTGCGCACAATCAGCGCTCCCATATGTCGATTTCCATACGTACTAATAGCTTTGTTTGGATCGAAGATGTGGTACGAATAGCAGAAAACAAGGCATCATGCGAGCTCTATGGATTGCTTAAGCGGCCCGACGAAAAATACGTCACTGAAAAAGCTTACGATAATCCTAAGTTTGTTGAAGACTTGGTACGCGATGTAGCTATAGAACTAAACAAAGATGCACGAATTAATGCCTACATGGTGGAATCAGAGAATTTTGAATCTATCCATAATCATTCAGCCTATGCACTAATTGAGCAAGACAAGATGATAAGCTAAAACTTGAAAGTTACAGGGAAAGAGCCATATATATCCGAAGATCTTACCCTCCGCTGAGCAAGAGATCCTCTTAGTAGATCTACTATAAATAGTCTAGTTTCGAACTTGGGCATTAGCTTCCATCTTTAATTCCTCGCCAGTTTTCCCACAGATACTTACTTATCGAATCGAATTTTTACGCAATAGATATACTGCTCATTTCCCTTTCTGAAACTCAGTTTCTTATGGAATCTATATACTGTTCAACGCTAAATCGACATTCTTTCGTTCTCACATCTATTTAAAATAGGCTGCACTAACTTTAAAAACTTAATCTATAGGAAGCAAATAAGCTCTTGTATTTACCAACCCAAAAAGAGCATTCCGGTACCACATATAGTTATAACCAAACCGCCAATTGCGTGAACGTACCTTTCTAGTTTTTCAGTATCATAAAATGAATAGCCATATATACCTAATAACACCATAGTTAGCATCGTTAATACTGTGCATAGTGTAAAAACGGTAATTAATACTACGACTTCCAGGTAAGATCGCTGTATGCCAGAGTAAAATAATAATGGAAGTAAGGGCTCAGTTGGCCCCATTACGAAAATGGCGAATAGTACTAATGGCGTGACTTTTATCCGGCTTTTAGGTGCAACAATATCACCATGACAATGTTCATAAACATATACGTCTGTACCCATTACATCAAAGTGCTTATGTGGCCTGTTTTTGTTTGCCTTCCACAACCCATATAATAAATAAGCAACTCCAAAACCAAATAAACACCATGCTGCGATATTTCCACGATGTCCTTCAAACCAGGATAGTTTAGAGAACTGCCACCCCAATACAACCCCAATCAATCCAATGCTTACTGAACTGAGAATATGTCCAAAACCACAAGAGATTGTGATAATAATTGTTTTGGTAATCGACCATTTTTGTGCCCGAGACAATACAATAAATGGCAAATAATGATCAGGGCCAGTTGCTGTATGTAGACAACTGATAGCAATAGTAGACAACATGAGTGTTATTAGTTCAGGTGTCATCGCGATATATTGATAATTTACACCTTTAAATTTAGTTACTTATTAAATGTACTGACTGATCATGCGGGATGTAAATCATTGCCGCATAGATAATGGTGCGTTAAATCAACTGCAAACCATATAAGTGAAAGCTCACCAACCTTCAAATACAGTCACTAGAAAATGTGCCATTGTATTACAAAGATTGCATGCACGATTACCCAAAGTAATTTGGAATGTAGGCATCTACGAGCAATATGAAAGATCGTTATGACAACTTGCTTATAAAACAAAACACTTCTGGAAACATCAGTGAGAAGCTGGCCTAACCATCTGCATCACTGCTCCCAAAATGGACCATGCAGGAGATCGACAGTCATACAGAGATAATTTTATAACTAGAAATAAATATAAACTAAACTATTTGCCGCTAGTTTTTTCACATAACTATATTCCACATATCAACCAACCACTTATCCCGCTGCGCAATTTTTGCCAACTGTGCTTAAGATGGTAAGCGAATTTACTTTTAGAGTTATAATCTTACTTACGACGCAATAATTAATCCTCGCTTCGTCGATTCCAGTGATACTCTTAATTGCATCAACAAGAAAAAGCCTATGAATGTTTTTTATGAAGAGGGAGGCACTTTTAAAGTAGGTGCGATCCTTTCCAGTAACATGACTTCGATGCAAGTGGAGGCGCCCCGTGGCAAGCGCTCGAAAATTAAGATTGCTTCAGTACTTCTGCGATTTGACAAACCACTTTTGTCCGAATTCATAGATTGTGCAAAAAAGATGGCAGACGATCTAGATCTAAGTTTTCTTTGGGAATATAGCGTTTGCAAAGCGGAGTTTACTAGCGATGCCTTAGCCGCAGAGTACTTTGGTTACTCTCCCAGTCCGGTGGAAGCTGCAGCAGTTCTAATTAAACTTCATAGCGCACCCATGTATTTTTATAAAAAAGGCAGGGGCTGCTATAAAGCCGCCCCACCAGTTGCTCTTAAGGCGGCTCTTGCCAATGAGGAAAAGAAACGCTGTCAGGCAGAACAACAAATGCGCTATGCTCGTCTTCTAAGAGCATTCATTCTACCAGAAGAGTTCAAACCATTGTTACCAGATCTTTTCTACAAACCTGACAAGAGTACGGTTGAATGGAAAGCACTCGAAGTAGCTTGTGCTGCATCCAAGCTAAGTTTGCCAAAACTGCTAGATAAATGTGGCGCCATACCATCTTCACACGATTACCATCTAAACCGATTCCTGCTGGAACATTTCCCAAAAGGCATGGGTTTTGGGACACTAGATACTGTTACAGAACTGAGTGATCCAGCTGACTTACCTATAGCGGACGTAGTCGCTTTTAGCATAGACGATGCCGCTACCACAGAAATTGATGATGCTTTTTCTGTTACTCCTCTATCTCTCGGTAGCTTTCGCATCGGTATACACATCGCCGCACCTGCTCTGGGAATTAAGCCGGGATCATCCCTGGATATAGTGGCCGCACAGCGCCTTTCTACCGTATATTTCCCGGGCAACAAAATTACCATGCTTCCAGAAAATGTGATACGCCATTACACCCTAGGAGAAAAACGACTTTGTCCGGCACTTTCAATGTATCTTGACGTAGCCGACGATTTCACCGTAACCACCACTTACAGTCGCATTGAACAAGTAAGAATTTCCGCCAATTTGCGGCATGACATGCTGGAAGAACATTTTAATGAATATACTGTAGCAGAAAAAAGCCTCAATTGCGTCTTTGGACAAGAGTTAAGAACACTGTGGAATTTTGCCTGTAAAATGGAAGCTTCTCGCGGTAAAACTAATGATAATAACAACGAAAGAATCGACTATGGATTCAGTGTTAAGGAAGGAAGTATAACCATTAACGAGCGACGGCGTAATTCTCCGGTTGTTAAAATAGTGTCAGAACTGATGATCTTTGTCAACGCTGAATGGGGAAAGCAACTAGCAAACGGTGGTGTTACGGGGATCTATCGTAATAACCAAGGTGGTGGAAAAATAAGAATGAGCACCTCTGCCGCACCGCACCAGGGTCTGGGTGTCTCACAGTATGCTTGGTTCAGTTCGCCAATGCGTCGCTATGTTGACCTTATTAATCAGAGACAGTTAGTCGCACTACTGCGAAAAGAGGCGCCACCTTATCCCAAAGCGTGTAGTAATCTACTGACATCAATGAGGGATTTCGAGGAAGCTTACGAAGCCTACAGTGAATTCCAACGCAACATGGAACGATATTGGTGTTTGCGCTGGCTGTTACAGGAAAAAATCGGTACTACTGGCGCATTAGTAATCAAGGAAAATCTTGTAAAACTAGATCGCCTACCACTGGTTACACGAGTATCCTCGTTGCCAGCAATGTTTCCAGAAACCCAAGTTGAATTGGAAATATCACAGGTTGATTTGTTGGATCTCGCTGTTAACACAAAATTCATCAGAAAACTGGAAGTATGAAATAGGCTACCACAATGTGACAAGCGCACCATTGTTGCTTACAATAAGTAGGACTTAGAATGTTTCCAGGTTAAATTTTCTAAACTCCTTAAGTACATTGACAGCCATAGAAAATATGCCAGATTTTAATCCGGCTGCATTCCGCAGCCGGATATTTGATCCATCATCACGCTTGGACGTAGCAATACTTATATCAGTTATTTTTCATGTGGTTGTGCTATTCGGTATTACCTTCAAACTTCCAATCCCAAAATTTACCAACGAGGTTACACCACTACAGGTAGTCCTAGTCAATAGTAAATCCACATCAAAACCACACAAAACAAATACGCTGGCACAAGCTAATTTGGATGGCGGTGGCAATACAGACGACAACCGTCGCGCCAAGACACCTTTTCCGCTACCTCCTACGCATAGAAAATCAATTGACGTAATCCAAGCCAAACAAAAAACGAAGCAACTTGAGCAGGAAGCAAAAAGGCTAATGACCGCAGTCATTAGTAAGCAAAACATTCATCAATCCAATCCACGCTTGGAGCAATCAGGACAAGGAAAGAAAATACCGGATGCCTACGATTTGATTCAGCGCAGCCGTGAAATTATTCGCTTAGAGGCGCAGATTGCAAAAGATTATGAAGCTTATCAGAAACGCCCAAGGCGTAAATTTATCGGTGCTCGCACTAAGGAATATCGTTTTGCACGCTATATCGAAGACTGGCGTATCAAAGTGGAACGTATCGGGAATCTTAATTATCCTGAAGCTGCCAAACAGGAGGGGCTCTATGGAAACTTACAACTCACCGTTGGCATCATGGCAGACGGCAATCTGGAATCGATTGAAATTAATCGCTCGTCAGGAAAGAAAATTCTGGATGAAGCAGCTATACGTATCGTTAAACTTGCTGGGCAAAATGGATTTTCTCCCTTTCCGCCTGAGATCAGTCGAGATACCGACATCCTACACATCACACGTACCTGGTTGTTTACCCGCTCGGATGAGCTAATGAGTAAATAATTAAAGTAAGTTCCGAATAACCTTTAATTAACACGGCCATATTTACCCCTGATCACTACACTTATGCCTGATACCTACGCTGTCATTGGTAATCCCATCGCTCACAGCAAATCACCGCTGATCCATGCCGAGTTCTCGAAACAGACCAGGCAGGACATGTATTATGAAACCATACTTGCGCCACCGAATGGCTTCGCAGCAGCAATAGAAGACTTTCAGCAAAACGGTGGAAAAGGTATGAACGTAACTGTTCCATTCAAGATTGAAGCTTACAAAATTTCAACTCGCCTGACTGAGCAGGCCACAGCTGCACAAGCAGTTAACACACTAGTATTCGATGGCAACGAAATTTACGGAGACAACACTGATGGCACTGGACTAATACGCGATATTGTGACTAATCTAGACTTTGCTATTACGACCAAGCGGGTACTACTATGTGGTGCAGGTGGTGCTGCTCGCGGCATCATGTTGCCACTGCTAAAACAAGAACCACGCATGTTAGCAATCTCAAATCGTACCATACAAAAAGCACACAAATTACGGCAACAATTCTCTTCGTATAAAAACATTGTGTCTGGTAATTACGCAGATATTGCTGGGAAGGAATTTGATCTTATAATCAACGCTACCTCCGCTAGCCTGATCGGTAAACCGCTACCATTGCCGTTGAGTACGTTCGCCACTGAATCGCTAGCATACGACATAATGTATGGCGATAAGAATACTCCCTTTTTGCAATTCGCTCGAAAAGAAGGCGCAACGTATCTGTCTGATGGCATTGGTATGCTGGTGGAACAGGCCGCAGAATCGTTCTTTATATGGCGTGGAGTGAGGCCTGAAACGAAGCTATTGATTGAGATGCTAAATCAAAAAAATTAAAAATTTAAAACAATATGAGAAGTACGTGATAAGACCTCTCAGGTATTGGCTCTGTAGAATTCTCCTCTTTCTTTTCTGTATAGCTTTTTTCTATCAAATATGGATTTTCTGCCATATTGTTTATTGGAATTTCTACAATCCATCTACCAGCGCTTTCATGCAGCACCGACTAGATGTATTACAAAAAAAGAATTCCAATCACAGAATTAAGTTGTGTAATAAGTGGATATCTTACGAACTCATTTCTCCTAATCTAAAACGCGCCATTATCGCCGCTGAAGACGCCAAGTTTTTAAAACATAAAGGTTTTGATTTTGAGGCAATACAGAGAGCCTATAAGAAAAACCTGGAAAAGGGAAAATTTATTGCAGGTGGCTCCACTATCAGCCAGCAACTTGCGAAGAACCTGTTTCTCTCTAATAATAAAACGCCTTGGCGTAAGATGGAAGAAACTATCATCACATTGATGCTAGAAAATGTAATGTCCAAACGTCGGATTCTAGAAATTTATTTGAATGTGATTGAATGGGGCAACGACGTGTTCGGAGCGGAGGCTGCCGCTCGTTACTATTATGATATTTCCACCTCATCCCTTTCTGCGAAACAATCTGCTCGCCTTGCTGCTATGATTCCTAACCCGCGCTTCTACGACCGTAATCGCAATACCCCATGGTTGTTGAAAAAAACAGACATCATTCTCAAGAGAATGGCTTCTACGCGAATCCCTTGAATATTTATTCCAAGTTTTCTCGTCGGCATAGTGCATACTCTTTACTAACCGATTTCCTTATAATAAATATCTGACGTATTTCATGATTTTCCTTACAATTCTACAATTTTGTCTTGTCACTGTAACGACTTGCCATGACTAGAACAAACAATCACAACGACCACGAAACTGAAAACCTGCAACAATACTTGCAGCGGGTGATATATCTACTGAGCAAGCACAGGCTGGTAGAAGGTTTCGTAGAAATGCAGGAAATTTCACACCATAAATTAGATAACTCTCAGGTGCATAAACAGAATCTGTCAGAACTACAGAGTCTGCTCGACAAGATCCACCCCGCTGACATCGCCTATATCCTGGAGGCCCTGCCCCTGAAAGACCGTCTTATGATCTGGGATTTGGTCAAGGTAGAGCGCGACGGTGAAATTCTGTTAGAAACCTCAGATGCAGTACGCGAAACACTTATTGCCACCATGGATAGCGGGGAACTAGTAGCCGCAACAGGACAACTCGATGCCGACGAGATAGCTGATCTTGCTCCCGATCTGCCACGTTATGTTCTTGATGATCTGTTTCAAACGCTGCCGACGGAAGAACGAGAGCAGTTACGCTCAGCTATGTCCTATCCGGAAGATGCGGTGGGAGCACTGATGGATTTCGATATGGTAACTATCCGTGAGGATGTAACACTAGAAGTCGTTTTGCGCTACCTGCGCAGCTTAGATGGGCTGCCCGACCATACTGATCAGCTCTTCGTAGTAGATCGGGATGAAAAACTCAAGGGTGTGCTGCCTGTGAATCGTTTACTGGTGAGTAATCCTGATGTTGAAGTTTCAGCGATAATGTCGACAAAAATGATGAAACTACACCCGGATGACAAAGCACAGCAGGCAACGCATGCATTCGAACGTTATAATCTTGTTTCTGCCCCAGCGGTAGATATGAACGGTAAATTGTTGGGACGTGTTACCGTCAACGCAGTTATGGACTTCATTCGTGAAGAATCGGAAAATGAAGCATTGAATCTAGCTGGCTTGCGTGGAGAAGAAGATTTATTTGCGCCAGTATGGAAAAGTGTAAAGAATCGCTGGATTTGGCTAGCTATAAATCTAGTGACAGCATTCATTGCTTCCCGTGTAATTGGTGTATTTGAGGGCTCTATCGAAAAACTGGTAGCGTTAGCAGCACTAATGCCAATTATTGCTGGTATCGGTGGCAACTCTGGCAACCAAACCATTACCATGATCGTACGTGCCCTCGCTTTAGGACAGCTTAATGTTAGTAATGCACGCAAACTATTTGCCAAGGAAATAAGTGTAAGCGCTGTTAACGGTTTAGTTTGTGGCAGTGCAGTCGGATTGTTCGCCTTCTTAATTTACAGGAGTATCCCCCTTAGTTTAGTAATGACTATGGCGATGGCATTAAATTTTCTGCTAGCGGCATTATTGGGGGTACTGATTCCGTTAACACTTCATAAACTCGGTCGTGACCCAGCTACAGGCTCCAGTGTAATGATCACTGCCGTCACCGATAGTGGTGGATTTTTTATTTTCCTGGGGCTTGCTACGATTCTTTTGATGTAACAGGAATATTTTGATACAGTATTAATATTCAAAAAAAATAATAAGGTTTACAAAAGAACCATCGTTATCCTGTCACTATTTGAGCATTATTTCTGCCTTCTCCACGCATCAACTATGGCAAAATTCTTTCGTGAGCCATTAATTGCTCCACAGACTCGCGCTCCCGGATAAGATGGATGTGGTCACCATCTACCATAACCTCGGCAGCGCGAGGACGGCTATTATAATTAGAACTCATACTCATGCCGTAAGCGCCAGCAGACATTACTGCAAGTAGATCCCCTTTAGCCAGGGCAAGCTCACGATCATGTCCAAGGAAATCTACAGTTTCACAAACAGGGCCAACTATTTGGTAAGTTTTAATATTATTGCTGTTTATA